>CAKZKZ010000512.1 GCA_937124495.1 uncultured Dokdonia sp.
TTCTCCCATAGTATTGCAAAGAATTTCCTGCGGGTGTTGCGCCAATGAGAATTGTTGCAGTTGATCATGGTAGAGTTTAGATTTAGATTCGGAGGTAATTAGGTAGTAATGAAAATACTCATGGATAACAGTATTGATTAGTTCTCTGCGTATTACATTGTTGTTTCTATAAATTGTAATTGAATTGTTATAGAAACAATACTCTCCCGCGAGATGAGATTTACCTTCAACTAAAGTCAGTAGTGGTTTTTGTTTACGTATTGGATATAAATAGAGGCACCAGTTCAATACATCCTCTGCCAACTGAAATTGCCAGTCTTCACCGTCACCTGTCAAGAATTTAATTAGCACAGATATCAAGTTTAAAATGAACAACCCTCCAACAACAATAAAATAAATTGTGAAAAAGGTATCCATTACATCAACTTTTTAACTTTCATTATTGTCTTTGGTGACGCATTCACCTGTTTAGCAACTTCTCTTATTGATAAACCCATTTCCAAATAGTGAATTATTTTCTTTGATTTTGGTTTGGATAGAAAGGTGTTGTTCGATTCAGTAGTGTTTTTGGGTCTGCCTAGGATACCTCCCTTTTGAAGATAAATAAGTCTCCCTGTTTGAGTTCTTTCTTTTATGTTTTCCAATTCCATTTCATAAAGAGAACTCATTGTTGCTGATAAAATCTTCCAAACAGGATTCCTTTTACCATTTGGTCTCGATTCAACTCCAAGGTTTCTAATTCTAACATTCACCTCGTACTGATCCAACCAATCGAGTGTAGAAATTACGTCGCCAGTATTTCTTCCAAGACGCGAGAACTCCTCTACTACTAATTCAGTTACTTTTCCGTCTTCGACAAGTTTAACTAATTTTTTAGCTTCAACTCGATCTCTAAAACTCACCGAGCCTGATACTTTATCGAGAAGTGTGATATCATATCTATCGGTATCCGCTTCAAATCGATTACCTGTTTGAAGAATGGTACTCACTCTATTATACTTTACTTTCATAATCGTAGGATTTTAAATCACACATTAAAATTACCGAGAAAGTGCCGTATTGCCTAAGAGTCAGACAAACTTTAGCGCAACTTTAGCGCTTCCTTTTTTATCTTGATTTAATTTCCTTCTTGCCGATTAAAATCTCAGATGGATCAACATAGTTTATCCTCAGGTATCATTGATAATAGAGGTGCCGATTAGTATTCTATGTTAATCAGGTCCCACGTCGATGAGATACTGTCTTTCGGTTATCTCTTACAATTGATATGAACTAAAAACCGCAATGAGAAACATCTTCTAAATTTTCTAAAAAATTTCAATAAGGACTATTGTTATAATTTTTAAGACGTTTCGTTAAATATATAAATATTATCTCAGCACTTATATTCACTAAAAAGTATAACTATTAGTGAATACAATCTAAAATAGTATATTTTTTAAAAAAAGACATTGTACAAAAGAAATCAAAAATTTAATACATCTTATGCCAATTAAAATTGAGCTTTTTGGTTCGGCTTTAAAAATTTCATTGATTAAATTTAAAGTCAGTTTGGTGCCCCCTCACTAGAGTGCTTAGGTATCCCCCCTTAAATACCCCATTTTTCGATGTCTTTAGAGGGAGGTCAATTCTCTCGATTAAATTTTTGGAAAATTTTGGTAAAAAAGTATCTTTTTTTTCGTGGGGGTAATAACTAAAATGAAAATTTTGGCATTTTTTCACCAGAAATTCAAATTTTTATGCCTCAAGTATGATAATATTACTTTTTAAAATTCAACTGAACTAGTTTTTCTTTGTACCAGTTTTTATCTGTTACCCTTTTGAATAACCAAACTCGATACTCTTTATATATGAGGGACTTATAAATAATGCCTAATCTACTTTTTAAGAATAAATAAGTCTTAATGCGTTTGTGTCGTCTTTTTGTTGTTTTACTGTTGGTAAACTGATTATTAAAAACACTTAAATAGGAAGCTGACATTTTTGTGTTATTGTATTCTAAACTATCTACCTTGTTAAAAATCTCATAGCAAGCTGCTAAAAAACAATTTAAAGGATTGGTTAGTTTATCTAATGCATTTACTGAAACTTTTGCATTCGTTTTTTTAGATAACAAAAAAACATCATAAGCATTTCTTAAAGCCATCGTCTTATACTCAAACCCATAGTCGTTTATTTGATTCGCTATAATAGATAAATTTAATTTGTTTGCATAACTCAAAACTCTAACTTCATTGATTACTTGGGAATCTTTTTTCACAACACTGTAATTAAATTCTTTTCTGTATTTTTCTATTCCTAATATTTCTGAGTGAATTTCTATAGCAGCAATGTTATTTTCTTTTTGAAGTCTTCCATAGTGTTTATCATATGGAAAGTAGTAGTCATATTTAGTCACTTCAGAATACCCAAACTCTCTTAAAATAATAATGGCTTTTGGGTAATCTTCTTTTGAAAAAATAAAGTCAATATCCCCAACCATACGCTCAGCAATATCATCATAGATTCCTGCTAATAGATTCCCCGTTCCTTTTAAAAATATTGGTGTAATGTTGTTAGCTAACAACAGAATATTTAATTCTTTGGCTTGGGCTATGATTTGCTCGTTCCTCTCTCTATTTAATTTGGTAATATGTTCCATGTAAGTAACTAACTCTTCAGGTAAATAATGTAAAAAATTAGCCCTTTGCAAATTGCAATACAATGCAGGAAAGACATAATGAGCAGTACTTACTTTTACAACAGTATCCCAATCTATATTATTTGATTGCAACTGTTTTTCAATTGCTTCCTTATTCCTGTCCTCCACAGAAATAGTTAAACATTTTGCAACAAAGTATAACGTTTCTTTATAATTCAATGATTTTAGTTTTTGATAAATGTGTTTTACTTTCTTGTGATTGGTCTGTTATTAAAAACCTTACCAAGCTCTTTTAGAATCCTTGGGAAATATATAAAATTTAACTGAATTACTATTTTGATAAAATATCAAATAATTCGTGATTAATATAGTAATTCGTAACGCCTAATTTCTTTTTTGTTAATATT
>CAKZKZ010000513.1 GCA_937124495.1 uncultured Dokdonia sp.
GGAAGATGAGATGCAATTAAGTTTCTTTAATTTGGACGATCCATTGCTTGTTCAGGTGAAGGAAGAAATCTTACATACAGATATTGATACACTTACGCCTGTAGAAGCGCTTATGAAGTTAAATGAAATCAAACGAATGCTTATAAAAACGAAAGAAAATAAATCTTTATAACTATTTAAAAAACAGATAGTTATCATTTATTTTAAAGATAATGCATATTATGGTGTATTTTTTTTCGAAAAAGGTTTTGCTAAATGTAGAAAAGATGTAAATTTGCATCCGCTGTTTGAAGCAGTAACGTCCTTAAAAAGACACACAATGCGAAAGTAGCTCAGGGGTAGAGCATCACCTTGCCAAGGTGGGGGTCGCGGGTTCAAATCCCGTCTTTCGCTCTACTAAAATTTGACATACTGAATTAAAAATATACCAATTGTTTTGCTTCGGCAAAACAGATGCTCGAGTGGTGGAATTGGTAGACACGTTGGACTTAAAATCCAATGTCCATTAGGACGTACGGGTTCAAGTCCCGTCTCGAGTACAAAAGGCTTCTTGTTTTACAAGGAGCCTTTTTTCGTTTTCGCGAAAGCGGAAATCTTATGAAGTTTTTAGATCAAGCATCGTCTTGAATACAAAAATGCTTGACCTTATTTTAGATCGAGCATTTTTGTATTATACTTCTTCTGTTTTTAAATGCATTTGCACTAAACGAAATCATTGCTGTTACTACCAATGAAGTTTTCGCGTTTATGACTCTAATGCATTCACATTCGTATAAATCTCTTTTGGTTTATAAAAGACTTGGTAAGATTTCCAGATGCCTTCAAACCAACCTAATTCGTTATATGGAATATCGTTTTCCTTGCAAAATTCAATGAGTAATGTATTGATTTTTGGATAGTGATAATGATGGCAACTTGGAAATAAGTGATGCTCTATTTGATATTGCACGCCTCCTAAAACATATTTTCCAATGATTCCCGTTCTAAAATTGGTTGTCGTGTAAATTTGTTTAAGAATGAAGTTCATTTCCTTGTTGTCTGTTGACAAGAAAATGGCATTGTCAGGAAAGTGTGCTGGTGCAAAAGCAGCGAACATCCCATATCCCATAAATGCTGCACGTAAATAATAAAATAACATGACATCTGCTACATCAAAGAAGAATAAAGGTATAATAATCCAGCATAAAAAATGACTGAATATGACCATTAAATCGGTTATTATTCTCTTTGTAACTCCTTCTTTTTTGTAACATTCATATAAATGTACAAGTCCATCCTTTTGAACATTAAATAAGTTGAGGGTTAGCGCAAGTGGTATAATTAAAAATTGAATTCTGAAATATTTTTTCTTAAACCCAGAAGCATTTTCATAATCATCTCTGCTCATGACAAACCATGGCATTAAATTAATGTCTTCATCTACACCCACAATATTAGGATTTGGATGATGTACTTTTATATGTTTATGCATCCAATATTCTCTGGATGATCCAAAGAAAAAACCATATCCTAGGTATACCATAAACGTATTTACTTTTCTATTCCGAACTAATGAATAGTGAGAAGCGGTATGTGTTCCTGTGGTAACACCAATTCCAGATAACATCATCAAGAATAAAAATAAAAAGCAGAAAAGGATATTATAACTAAAGTATATGGCTAGTATAAAAAATAATGTATGTAAGATAAGATGTGACGAAAACTCTAATACAGAAAGTCGCTCTTTAATTATAGTGCGATATCCTAAGTCTTTTATTTTTTTAGATAAAATTAAAAATGAGGATTCTATGTTTGCAACCTTAGGGTTAGACACGTGCATAATGGATGTGTTTTAAGTGTGATTGATATACGAGTACGTGATAGACAGCTGCATCTGAGTATCTTGCGGCTGACACGCAACAGTTTAAGTAGTACTCCCAACACCTCAAAAATTCAGGAGTATAGTTGCTATTAGATAATCGATCTTTGTTTTCTAAAAAGTTTTTAAGCCAGAATTTTGCTGTAGGACGGTAGTGTCTAATAATGTTTTCTACATCTATTATAGCCATGTTAGTTCGCTCTATATGGCTACTTATTTCAGAAAGTTTAGGCTGATTTGAGTTTGGGAAAATATATTTTTGCGTAAATGGGTCGTGATTATTTTTCTTTGTATTACATCCTACAGCATGAATCAAAGCTGCTCCAGATGGTAGAAGCACTTTTTTTATAATGTCAAAATATGTTTTGTATTCTTTTCTCGGAACGTGTTCCAACATTCCAATACTTACTACTTTATGATAAGATCCTTTGATTTTTTTATAATCATCACAAATAATTTTAATGGAATCAGCTAATCCTAGCTTCTCTATGCTATCATTAGCAAAATCGGCATGTTGTTGACTATTCGTTAGGCCGGGCCCTCTGATTGTAGAACTTGGGGCAGCATAAATTAAAAAACTTCCATAGCCACATCCTATATCTAAAATAGTATCTCCAT
The DNA here is from genome assembly GCA_937124495.1 of uncultured Dokdonia sp. GTDB lineage: Bacteria > Bacteroidota > Bacteroidia > Flavobacteriales > Flavobacteriaceae > Dokdonia. The sequence goes on from CAKZKZ010000513.1 coordinate 2,477, forward strand.
TTTGAAGTTGTACTTTATCTATAATACGTTGAAATTTTTGATACTGTAAATCGTTTAATGTGTCATCTTCCTTAATTAAATACCCGCATGAATAGGTTAGATTTTCATCAAGCATATATCTGAAAATATCAAATCCAATATCATAATGTACTCTAATATTATGCGATGTACCTTTGAGAGAATCTTTTAACCTTCTT
>CAKZKZ010000514.1 GCA_937124495.1 uncultured Dokdonia sp.
CCATTAGATACTAATATGTCATCTCCTAAATCTGTAGTTCCAATATTAAAACTACCAGCTTCTAGGAATACACCAATATCAAAGGCATTATCAGATTGATCGGCTACGACTAATTTTATAGTGTATGGATTCCCTGATACTACATCAGCCATTGCTGTAAGCTGTACTGTTTGACCATTAAAGTTGGTTGCAGCAGCATTTTCATCATTAAAAGGTTGAAAATTATATCTATCAAAAAATTCTTCATTCACAGCGTCACATTGTCCAGGAACTTCAGGTCGAATATTAGTTACTTCAATAGGTATTGTAGTTCCAGGTAAAACAGCGAGGTTTTGTACATCTCCTGTTGTGATGTCTGTTAGTATAAAAGCAAAAGCATCGGAAAAAGTACACTCGAAGTTTTGATCGTATTCTTCAGACGCCATTATAAAATTAAAGCTGATTTGCTCTATAAATGGCGTGAAATTAAATTCTATAAAAGAAGCATTATTGGTATTTATAGCCGTAGTGTTTGCTTCCAAATCAGCATCTCCAGGCCAAAGACCATTACTTTGTGTTGTTGTATTTGGTCCAGGAGCAGCTAGTACATCTCCAGACATTAATAAAATACCTTCTTCAAAAGGAAAATCTGATCCATTTGCAGAAAAAGCGGCAATACCGTTTACGTCTCCAAAATCAGTTCCGGTGGAAGACACAATATTTGAAACCTCAGCACAAGATGAGTTAATTAAAACATCTTCTACTAATTCTTGTGTAGTTAAGGATTCATCTATGGTGATTTGTCCATAACCTAGAAATGAAATAAGGCTTGCGAATAAAAACGAAAGTAATTGTTTTCTCATTTGATAGAAAATTAGTTGTTGTATTCGATACTATTGATATAGTTCGACAGGTATCTTTTTTAGATTAGTAGGATTTTATTTTGTTCTCAAAAACAAAAGCAACTATGTAAAGAAGATATTTTGTCTTTTAATAGCACTAAGGTTAAACAAAAAAAGAATCTTACAAAACCTTAACTTTTTTTTTAGATATAAAGCACAAAATCATCGACAACTAACAAGTGTTATCTTATTTATTTGTGATTTTAAAAGATATAATGGTGTTAAAAAATGAATTTTATGGTTTTTGAAGGCTTTTGGAAGTTATTTTTTCAATGATGAATAAGGTAATTTACCTTTTGTTTTTTATGGGGTTAAGCCGTACTGTTTTTGTGGGTTTTGAGTAGTGAGTTTTTAGTGAAAAAGAGTTGTTTTTTTATTTGTATCTTACATAATATTAATTAGTTAACCGAAATATTATGAAAATTAAATTATTACTTTTAGTACTGTGTTTTTTGTCTACAATGTCCTATGGACAAGTAGATGAGAATACAAAGCCTTTTTATGAGGGTAAAATTTCTTCTGTAGAATATGTTTCATCTTTGTCTTCAAGGCCTAATGATCTTATTCCGTCAAATAATGCTACAAAAGAAGCAAAAGACAAAAGATCGCTAGCTCCTCAAATAGTGCAAGGCAAAGATCCGCAAACGGAGAATGATTATTTTGTAGTAAATAAGCATGAGATGGAACAGAGTGTTCGTATGGCTGCTGCAGATATTGTTTTTGATGCGTACGCTTCTGGTTCACAGCCTACAGACCCATCACTTGCCGTTGGGCCTAATCATGTGATGGTTGTGTTTAATACAGGATTTGCTATTTATGATAAATCTGGAAATCAACTATTAGGTCAGACATCTCCAAATCCAGCCATTTTCCCTTCAGGAGGATGTTGTGATCTTACGGCGTCTTATGATAATGCTGCAGATAGATGGGTGCTTTCCTTTTTAGGATCTGGAGCTCAGGTAGCTGTTTCTGATGGGCCAAATCCTCTTACTGCAGGTTGGTTTGTATATACAATTTCGGGAATACAAGATTATCAAAAATTATCTGTGTGGAGTGATGGATATTATATTACTGAGAATACAGGAGGTACAAACAAACTATGGGCATTAGAAAGAGATGCGATGTTAGTAGGTGATCCAAATGCACAAATTTTAGGATTTAACCTTCCAGGTATTGTCACTAGCGGATTTTTTAGTCCTCAGGTATTAAATGTAACTAATGGTAATTTACCAGCTACTGGAGGTGCTACCATTGTTTATATGCAAGATAATGCATGGTCTGGAGTATCCGTAGATCATATTAAGGTGTGGACGGCTGATGTAAATTGGTCAAATACATCAAGTTCAACAGTTTCAAATCCAACACAAATTAATACAACACCATTCATAAGTGTATTTGACAATGGAAGTTTTTCTAATTTAAGCCAACCTGGAGGTGGTGCTACTATTGATGCATTACAAGCAACAATTATGAATCAGGCTCAGTTTAGAAAGTTTGCTACCCATAATTCAGCAATTTTCAATTTTGTGGTAGATACAGATGCAAGTAATGGAGAACTAGCTGGAGTACGTTGGTATGAGTTCCGCCAGAGTGGAGATAATCAACCTTGGTCTTTATATCAAGAAGGTACCTATACAGCTCCAGATGGAAGACATGCTTGGAATGCTAGTATGGCGATGGATGGACAAGGGAATATAGGAATGGGATATACCTCTATGTCAGGACCTTCTACCTCAACTACTGTTAGAGTAAGTTCTTATTTTACAGGAAGATTAAATGGAGATCCACTAGGTGTGATGACAGGAATGGAAGGACTTATTGCTAATGGAAATGGAAATATTCCAGGAACTCGTTATGGAGATTATAGTAAGATAGATGTAGATCCATCTGATGATGCTTCTTTTTGGTTTATTAATGAGTATGTAAATAATAGTAGAAGAGGTGTTGTAGGGAAATTTCAAATTCAAGCTGGTGTTCCAGATACAGAATCACCTTCAGATCCTACAAACTTAGTTGCTTCAAACATCACATCAAATAGCGCTACATTAAGTTGGAATGCATCTTCAGATAATGTAGGGGTGACTAGTTATACGATTTCTATAGATGGTACTGTCGTAGGAAGTTCTGCAACGACAACATTTGATGTAACGGGTCTTTCTGAGTTAACAGCATACAATGCGTCTGTAAGTGCGCAAGATGCTGCTGGAAACGTTTCTGGTGATGCAACAACATCATTTACAACGCTAGAAGATACAGGTAGTCCAGGTGTCATTGCAGGATATTTCTTTGAGACTGGTTTTGAAGGTTGGAGTGATGGAGGAAGTGATTGCCGTCGTGTAAGTACCTCAACTCGTTCTTTTGAAGGTCAGTATTCTATAAGACTTCGTGATAATTCAAATTCTTCAAATACAGTATCTCCTGCATTAGATCTTTCTGGAAATACACAAGTCTCTATTGAGTTTCATGTGTATTCTAATAGTATGGAGTTCGGAGAAGACTTTTTTGTAGAGTTCTTTGATGGGACTTCTTTTCAGGTAATAGGTAATTATGCGCGAGGAACAGATTTTAATAACAATGCATTCTTTACAGATACCATTACTTTAGACAGTAGTACTTTTAACTTTAATGCATCTAATAGATTCCGTTTCCGTTGTGATGCTAGTGGGAATGGTGATCGAATTTACTTTGATGCTATTACCATTTCTGGAGATAATGTGAGTTCTTTTGCTGCTCCAGAAGAACCAAAGACTATTACAGCATTGCGTTCGTTTACAGAGGCTTCTAAAGATAATATCAAAATGTATCCAAATCCGACGAGATCACAGTTAACGATTGATATTCTTGATGTAGCATATGATGAGATTATCATTTTTTCTTCTACAGGAACGATTGTTCAAAAGATCAATCCAAAAGTAGATGTGCTTTCTGTTGATGTATCAAAACTATCATCAGGTGTGTACTTTGTCAGGTTTGTTTCTAAAGAAGGACTGGCGGTAACCAAAAGGTTTATCAAGAAGTAAGTCTTATATATTTTTGTAAAACAAAAGCCTGTGAAGTTCATTTCACAGGCTTTTATGATTTATTTGTATTATGCGGGTTTATGTGTGGTGTTCAAAGATGCAATACACAGGAAAATGATCACTATAGCCTCCTAAGTACCTTTTGCCGGCATAGGTTCGAAAAGGATTTCCTTTAAAACGACCTTTAAACTCGGTTAAGTAATGCTCGTTATAGATGTCAGATTTGTGATATCTAAGTGCATTTTCGTGCAAACGCATAAAATTTGTAGAAAGAATGATTTGATCAAAGAGATACCATTCAAAATCATGATTCAAGCTTCCTTCATATCGCGTATTTAAAAATACCATAGGATTATAAAGATCCTTTTGAACCAAATGATTTTTGACACTTTCATTATGAGGACCATCATTAAAATCACCCATGATGATAATACGCGCTTCTGGTTCTTCCTCTTGAATACGCTCTATAACCATTCGATTTTTTTGAGCAGCAGTAATTCGTTTAGGTTCTGACTCATCAACACCACTACGGCGAGAAGGCCAGTGATTGACCAATACGTGAGTTCTTATGTCCATTAAGTTTCCAGTGACGTGCAGTATATCACGTGTATAATCACGTTCTCCAGGGGCTGATTCTAAATACACAGAAACAGTCTCGCTTTCTAATACTTCAAAGTTTTCTGTGCGATATAATAACCCTACATCAATCCCTCTTTCATCAGGAGAGTCATAGTGTACAATATCATACCCAAGGTCTTTGAGTTCTTTGGTGGCTATAAGATTTTGTAATACGGCTAGGTTTTCAACTTCTGCTACGCCTACAAGTGTTGGATGACTATTGGTTTCTGTATGCCCAATTTGTGAGATCACACTACCTAGTTTGCGTAGTTTCTTAGAATATCGTTTGCCGTTCCAATTTTTAAATCCTTTGGCGGTAAAATCATCATCAAATGTATGAG
>CAKZKZ010000515.1 GCA_937124495.1 uncultured Dokdonia sp.
ATGATTCTGATAGGTAGAATGAATAGTCTCGTATAGATGAATGTGCTAGATCTTTACCAATCACGATAACGATAAGCGCAATCAACGTTAGCAGTCCTTTTACAAACGTATTATTGTATTTCTGTATGGAGAGAGACATCATTTCTTGGATGCTGGTTAACTCCGTTTAAGGTACGTTTTATTTTGGTTTTTTGTTTTAAAGAATTGTTAAGCAATACATTTAAAACGGCTACTTGAACTAATCTCGCTGTTTTAGTGGGATCTAAATAATACTTGAAAGTTTGTCTTTACAAATCAGGCAAAATTTTATCAAGTTGATTTCTAAACTGCAATTTTAAATCATCAATGTTTTCAAATACTGTTTTAAAATGACCTAAATCTTCTAACTTTTTCTGAAAGTCAAACTTACTTTGAATGTCTTCTTCTTTAATTTCTTCTGTATTGATAGGAGCATTTTTGAAATACGTATACACCAGTGGTTTTCCTGTTTTCTTAAATTGGTCTAAAGCAGTTTTAAATTCTTCTAGGGTAAATTTCCCCACCTTGGTAAAGATGAGACTTACAAAAATATCACAGTGTTTTATCGCATTGTTATATTCGCCTTGCAAGCTATTTTGCGATATAGCATCAATGAAGTTTTCCCAAACGATAAGCTCAATAAAAACACCATTTTTGTATAACCGTTGATTCTCACGATGAATAAAAACCTCAAATTGTTCTCTTTCTGTTTTTAACTCTGAAGAAGACGCCAGAAATAATTTGATATGTTTTTGAGCACCTCGCCTGTCTGTAGGAGTAGAGTATCCATTTAAAATAGTCGTTATAGGAAGATCTTCATCAAGCTCTTCATGGTACCATTCTTTATTTTTGACTTCTAGTTTTGCAAGGCGTACATAATCTATCCAATGCTCATGATACAATACCTCCTGCTTTACCTTCATTTCTTGGAAAGGCTGATGTAGTTTTCTAAATACTTCTCGTATGGTGTATAAATACCCACGACCTTCTCCTTTATCACTAATCACTTCAATATGGATGTAGTTTTTACGATAAGATTGATACACTTTGGCACTACACGAACCATTAGAAATAAAGACCCCACTTCGCCATCGTTTCTCATCAATAATATCTTGGTGCATTTCTACAATAAATCGTGTCATAAAAGCATCGGGAGAAAAATCATCATAGTCATATCTAAAGTGCATCGAAGCTTCTGTATCCCATTCAAAATCAGGTTCTATATCTTCAAACAGATCTGGAATAAAATAGATGTCTGGTTGGTCTTTGGCTGCATAACACAGATTGAATTTCTGCATTAGTTCCAACAGATAGATATGCCGACTTTTAGGGAATTTTTTATCGTCAAGAATTCGTTCTAAATCTTGAATATGTAATCTCCCTTTATTTATGTCTTTGACTTTAGGATCATTAATAATCGCATACACCCCATCCATAATCCATTGTGGATTGATCACATTGGTATTGATAAGCCGTGGATCATCGACAAAACTCACCACAGCGCCAATCATACTCAACAATTTCAAATTACTCTTACGCTCCTCTTCTGGAAGGTCTTTGATAAAATCTAGTTTCTCATATTCATCATACGTAATAAAATCAGTGCCTTGTTCTTCTAGTTTTTCTAAGGCTTCTTTTACTTGAAACCACTCAGGTGGACGTTGTTCAAAAACACCTGGCATGATGTTTTGATCACTGACGATAGTAGAGATTTTAGTCTTTAAATTTTCAAGGGTCTCTTTGGCGTTTCCTTCGTCACAATCGTTAATACTTGTCCGTACAAAATCAATAATGTTAGGGTAATCTCGTTGGAGACTATTACGGTCTAAGTCATGCGGATCTTTATCTACTTTATTAATGACAATCAGTACAGGCGCATTATTTCCTAATTGGTTGGCTAATTTGAGCCAGTGATTCAACTCATTACGTTCTCTACGCGCCAGACTGACTAAAATATATAGGGTACGCTCGGAGAAAAAGAATTGATGCATACTCCGCATAAACTCTTGTCCCCCTAAATCCCAAATATTTAAACGAATGTCTTTCTCTTGATAGGGTACAATAAGTTGACTACGTTCTATCCCGTGGGTCGTATTAATTTTTCGTTTGATCTTTCCATTTTTAAGAAACTCAATCAAGTGTGTTTTTCCATAATTACTTTCTCCTATAAAGATCACTTTGGCTTCATGAATAGGTCGTAAGGTTCCTGCTTCTTGAGCACGTTGCCAGTTGAGGATGTGTTGGATTTGTTCTTTTGGAGAGAGCTTATAGACTTCTTTCCCTACTTGAAATTTGTTGTTGTTTAGGGTGATATTTTTTAAGTTAGTTAGTTTTGATATAGATTTTGGGAGTGATGTTAGATTATTGTCAGGCAAAAGGAGTTCTTCTAGATTAGATAGTTGTCCAATAGATTCAGGAAGTTCAGTTAGTTGAAGTTTCCATAAATCAAGTGTTTTTAAATTAGTTAAATCTCCAATAAATTTAGGTATTTTATTAAATCTATTTCCCCAAACATAAAGTCTTTCTAAATTAGTTAACTTTTCAATAGAATCAGGAAAGTGTGTGAGTTGATTGCCTCCTAAGCCTAAAGATGATAATTTCGTTAGCTCTTTTATAGTTTTTGGGATTGATATTAGATTATTTCTAGGAAGACTAAGGTTTCGTAAATTAGTAAGTTTGCCAATAAATTTTGGAATTATGGTTAACTTATTATCTCCTAAAAAAAGTTCTTCTAAATTGGCTAGCTTTTCAATAATTTCAGGAAATTTAGTTAGTTGATTTTGACTTAAATTAAGACCTGTTAAGTTGATCAATTTTTCAATTGATTCTGGAATCATAGCTAACCGATTATCTTTTAATGAAAGATTTGTTAGATTTGTTAACTTATCAATAGATTCAGGAAATATAGTTAGTTGGTTTTTACTTAAATTAAAATTAGTTAAATTAAGTAGTTTTCCAATAGATTCAGGAAGTGCGGTTAATTGATTATATCTTAAATTAAGATCTGTTAAGTTGATCAGTTTTCCAATAGATTCTGGGAGTGTAGTTAATTTATTTTCAATTAAATATAATGTAGTTAAATTTGTCAGTTTTTCAATTGATTTTGGAAGTTCGATGAGTTGATTAAGCGCTAAATTGAGTTCAGTTAAATGTGTCAACTCAAATAATTCTTCGGGACATTCGGTAAGTTCTAAACCGGATAAATTCAATGTTGTCAAATTCTTTTCCTTAGCTTCAGCTATATCTTTTAATGCTCTTTTATAACCCTTATCCATTGGTAACTATATCTAATTGATTATGAGTGTCTTTTGTGATGAGTGAAGATAGTAAAATTATAGGTTTTGTATGTACGGGTATCCGTAGTGGAGGAGGTGGGATTTGTAGATAATATTATGATAGGAGGTGTGGCTCCCCTCCGTCTGAATCTCGTGCCTCGATTCATCCACCTCCCCTCTACAAGGGGAGGAGCTTTTGATTTGAGTTTTTAAGTATGCTTAGACTTCCCTTCGGGGCTAGGGATTACTTTTTTGCTACCGCTTAGAAGTTTAAGGGTTTTTAGAGAATGTGTTTGCAGGATATATTCCCTAGAAAGGAGGGCTAGGAGGTGTGAAATTTGATAAGTTAAAACTTCACATATAATAACCAAAAAACCTTTCAATAAAAATAGAGTAGTACTCTATTTTTATGCTTTTTCGAACCTGCTTTTTTCTAGTAGTATTTTGTGTTATAAAGTAAGGTGACTGAGTGATTTCCTGAAAGGAAATTGTATCGAAGTTACCGTGTAGGGGAGTAGTATGTCTCTCCCTTCCGTCTACATTTCGTTCCTCAATGCATCCACCTCTACTTCGGCAAGCTCAGCACAGCGCCTCGCTGAGGTAAGGAGCTTTTGTTTTAGGTTGTATTTAGGGTGTTTTTGTTCCCCTTTGGGGCTAGGGGGCACACCTCCCTCAATCCCTCCTTTCTAGGAGGGAGGTAATTGTTCCCCCTTCGGGGGTTAGGGGGCTTTTACCACTTAATAAGCATATTCGGAAACGGAAAGTTTTTATTTTTTTGTGCTCTAAAAATTACAAAAAAATAAAAACAACCACCCATCACATTTGTATCAAAATCACCACTTAATAATAGAACTAGCCCATGTGAAGCCACTACCGAAGGCAGCGAGAACTAGGGTGTCTCCTTCTTTTATTTTTCCTTTTTCCCATGCTTCTGTTAATGCGATAGGAATAGAAGCAGCTGTGGTGTTTCCGTATTTCTGGATGTTGTTAAATACTTGATCATCAGTCAGACCAAATCTCTTTTGGACAAACTGAGCAATACGAAGATTGGCTTGATGCGGAATCAGCATATCAATATCTTCAGCCGTAAGGTTGTTTTTTGCCAATCCTTCTTTGATCACTTCAGAAAAGCGAACGACAGCATTTTTAAAGACAAACTGTCCGTTCATGTATGGATAATATGGGATATCTTCTGTTGGGTTGGTGGCAATGATTTCTGGCACCCATTGCTCTGTACTTGGTCCTTTAAGCGAAAGCTCTAATGCATGTTCTCCCTGACTGTGTAAGTGAGAAGAAAGGATTCCTTTGGTAGGGTCTTCTTCGCGAGTCAATACCGCAGCACCTGCACCATCTCCAAAGATCACAGAAACCGATCGGCCTCTATCTGTAAAATCCAAACCACCACTATGATTTTCGGCACCAATCACCAGTACGTTTTTGTACATTCCTGTTTTTACAAACTGATCTGCTGTAGCAAGTGCATACACAAAACCACTACATTGGTTACGTACATCTAACGCAGGAACAGTCTCCATATCCATAAGATGTTGTACTTGTACACCACAACCAGGAAAGTAATAATCAGGGCTTAATGTCGCAAAAACGATCATATCAATATCCTTATTGGTCAATCCAGCACGCTCTATAGCAATCGTGGCTGCTTTTACGCCCATTTTTGCAGTAGAATTCCCATCTCCTTTTTTGATATGACGACGTTCTTTAATTCCAGTACGCTCCTGTATCCAGGCATCATTGGTATCCATAAGTTTGGATAAGTCATCATTGGTAACAATATTTTCAGGAACATATGCGCCTAATCCGGCGATTCTAGAATTATACATAGAGCGAGTTTTAATAGCCACACTATCAGAGAGTGACATGATATTTTTTATAGTATACGTTTTCACGAAAGTGAAAAAAGTCGTAACACAAATATATGTTATTGGAACTTTTATAAGAAGGAAAGAGAAGGTGTTTAGTATGCGTGCATAATAATATCAGTTAAACCCGTATTATGCATTAGAAAATCTATTATAACTTGAAGATGCTTCAAAATATACCATTACACTACGTTTTGAGTTTAACCATAGCGATGCTATGCTAAAACTCAGAAAACGTCATATTTATATTGCTTCTTCAAGTCTCATCACGAAGCTCTAATGCATAATGCGAGTTGAAACTTAAAATCATACAAAAAGAGCGCTCTTTAAAGAGCGCTCTTTTAAAACAACCTAACCAAATAATTGAAAAGTTTTACAACTCATCAATTATTAATCTTTATGCAACCTGATCTTTATGGAAGTACTGTTTAAAGTTATGTACTTTAATACGTCCTCCTAAATCATGCATTAAATTGTAGAGTCCAAAAAATGTTCTATTAATGTATAGGAAATGCTTGCTACCGCGGTTTCCGTTCATTTTTCGAATCTCAGTATCTTTACTATATTTTTCACTTAACGCTGCAATCTTATCAAAGAATGTCGTGTCTTTAAAATCAAATGTTTCTTGATGAAAAGGTTCTGTAAAAAGGCTTAACATCTCATGGAAAAGGGTTGAGAAAAATGCGATCTGATCTTGCGTATCATCTTCTCTTAAAATCTCTAATTCAAAAAGTTTCTGCTTGAAAATTTCAGGATTATCAATGTTTTCTTTTTCTGCCAATTCAAAATAGGGTACATAAAACGTCTCTGGAACGTGTTTAATACATCCAAAATCAATAGCAATCAGTTGATTTTTATCATTGACTAAAAAATTACCAGGATGCGGATCTGCATGTACTCTTTTGAGGCGATGCATCTGGAACATATAAAAATCCCATAATGCTTGACTCAATTGATCTGCGGTTTCTTGAGAAAATGACTGTGCTACAAATTCACTAAGGTGTTGTCCTTCCATCCAGTCCATAGTAAGAATACGCTCACTAGATAGATCTGGATAATAGGTTGGAAACTGTAAGTTGGGTATGACTGCACAATCTGATACCATAGCCATACTTTGAGCTAGCTCTAATGTATAATCGGTTTCTTCCAGCAATTTATCTTCTACTTCTTTAAAGTACTTTTCTTTTCCTTTTCCTTGTAGGTTAAACATTCTGGAAGCAATCGGTTTCACTAGAGCTAGATCACTACTGATACTGTCTGCGACTCCGGGGTATTGGATTTTCACAGCAAGTTTTTTCCCATCCAGCATAGCCTTATGTACTTGACCTATGCTAGCAGCATTCACACTTTGAGCCTCAAACGTATCAAATAAATCTTCTGGGTATTTTCCCAAGTATTTTTTAAAAGTTTTACGCACTAAGGGCGCAGAAAGCGGTGGTACAGAAAATTGAGAAAGCGAAAACTTCTCTACATACGCCTTAGGCATAATGTTTTTCTCCATACTGAGCATTTGTGCTACTTTGAGCGCACTTCCTTTTAAACTTTTTAAGCCGTCGTAAATATCTTCGGCATTGTCTTCATTTAATTTTTCTTTAGAAAGAGAAGGGTTTACTACTTTCTCTCCATAATATTTCACATAATTAACGCCCACTTTTGCACCTGTTTTCACCAATTTAGATGCTCGTTGAAATTTATTGGTAGGTATGTGATCTATTGTTTTCATAAGCTTTGTTTTCTTGTAAGAGTTTTTTAATTCCCTCCCTTCGACTATCGCTCAGGGTAAACTCCGGTGGGAATCTCTTGATTCTATCTATTCCCTTGAAGAAGGGAATCTCATTTTCTTATTCTACATATTCTTTTTATGCTTTAACGCTTCGCTCTCCCTTGGGTCGTGAATCTCACGAGTTCGATTTCGCGAAAGCAAAATTTTCCTTTATCAAAAACTTACCAAAATCGATAATACTCTCAAGGGGTGTTGTTTCAAATACGTCGAAAATAGCCTTCACGGACTTTTCTATGGCCACATCTGTTTTTTCAAAGGCAGGAGATGTATCGTCCATCCAGTATTTTAAAAGGAATAAAAACTGTACCCAAGCCCCTTCACTGAATAATTGCACAGGGTTTTTGGTGATTTTATAGTTTTTATCTTCATTACTTTCCTCAATAAGTTCAGTCGCAAATTGGCGTATATGAATACGTAATTCTTTAAGTTGCGCTAAATTTTTAAGAGGCATACTATGCTCTTGCAATACAAAAAGAACGTAGCTTCTGTTAGCAGTAAGATTTCCAAACATGGTAAAGAAAAAAGATAGCATTTTATCCTTGTTAGGATAATTTTCAAAATCTTTATCTTTATGTAATGTCGCGACAGTACTGCTATAAAGAGCTGTCCATATTTGCTGTTTTAATCCTTCAAAAGAACCGAATAATTGATAAAATTCTGCTTCAGTACATTTGATGTCTTTACAGAATTTATAGATTGTAGGGGGCGTTTTACCATGTTCCAAAACATAATCCATGTACTCAGAAATGATATCTGTATCCGATATTTTTTTTTTGGTAGTCTTCTTTGCTGTAGCCATAATAAGTATTTCTACAGTAAAGATAATAAATGTTTATTGTATTGATTTAATCGTTAAACAAAATATATTGTTAAAGTTATTTCAAAATATTTGAAAGAAAAGAACGGGGTATAGTACCTTATGTAACTTTGCTAAGAAATGTGTTTTAATCGATAATAATCTGGGATAAATATCTTTGATGTAAGCATACAGGGTATCCATAGGACGCTATGGTTTTCCATTTTGATACAACACGCTTAGGGGAGGAAATTAACACCTTGATTAGTGCCCAACGATTAAAACTCACCAATATGCCATAAAACACCAGAAGGATCATATAGAAAAAACTCTTTTCCCCAGTCGTTATAATGGATTTTTGAAATTCTAATCTTCGGATACGTTTTTTCGAGTTCTAAAGCTTTCAATTTTTTTAAATGGGATTCTAGATCTTTTACTTCTAAGAATAGCATGGTGTTGTCTATCCAATCTTTTACATAAGCGTTTTGTAAATAAAATCCAAAATTTCCTAATTTGAAGTAGGACATTCTTGGGTCTATTTTTACTTCTTCAAAACCTAGGTCGAGATAAAAATTTCTAGAGAGCTCAAAATCTTTAGCTCCAATAAAAGTTCTGATGGATGCGACTGTATATTCCATAGTGTGTTTAAAATGTATATGAATGCTTCCTTAAAGGTACTTGATTATTTTATTTGTTTAGGATTTCCAAATGGAAAATGTCAACATGCACTATTGTATCTTATATAGTGCTAGGACGTAAGGTGTGTGCTAATTTTTCTTACAAGGTTCTCTATCATTTCAAGTGCTTCCTTAGGGATTGTTTCTCTATCAAATGGACTATGGTTATTTTTAAATGTGATATAAGGAATTTTAGAAACCTTTTTTTTAACCTCTCCAGAGAGAGGAATGTGATTTTCTAATGTAATTTCTTCCCATAATATAGGAATAATGGGGCGTTCTTTATTTTTTGTAAACATCTCAAATTCCCAAGTACACCATTTACTTTCTAACCAATTAGGAGAAAGGAGTATAATAAGAATCTCTGATGCATCAAGATGTGATGTAAGAATTGGTAAAAATGCTTCTTCATTTGCATCAGCTGTAATATTGTTTTTATCATAAAAAACAGCGACTTTTATATCTTTTAAAGTTTCTGCTTCTTGTAGTTTTTCTTCTAGGATATCAGTAAATTTTCTAATCGCATTAAATCCGTCTTTTGACCAAGTGTAACTTATGAATATTTCTTTTTTAGTTTTAGCCATGAATTTTAAGGAGGGTGAAAATTTTTAATTAAAAATGCTATTGTTTACTATACACTACTTTTTGAGAAGTTTTTGAGTAGTAGGTAGTTGCTTTTTCAGCTGCTTCGATTTCTTGAGGAGAGAATGTAAGTTCAAAATGAGTACATATCGTTTTAAATTCTTTTATGAATGTAGGGTATGTAATTTTGTATAGAGTTTTGTTTGGGAGTATGGCTACTTGTGTACGATGTTGTTTCACTAAGTGTGTTAAAAAGTCTTCTTTCGTTGTATACTGATAGCCTTTTGCGACAAAGTGTTTTCTAAGATGATCTACGGGGTGATTCCACCATCTAGCAATGCCACCATCAGATTTTAAGAGAGAGCTGACGACCTCTTCTGTTTTCCGATCTATATAAATTAATTTTGTTGTAGGATAGAGCTCTAAAAATAGTTCTATCATAAACACATTCCAAGAAGTGAATTTAAAAATCACTTGGGTTTCATTTCCTAAAGGTTGACGATAGCAATTTATTATCTTTTGTAATTGTTCCTGTACCTGAGTCTTAGGAATCTTATGAAGTATGTATGCTAATAAAAGTCCATTAATAGCTTCTGTTTCAGATACCATTCTGATCTGATCTGATGTTTGTAACATACGTGTCAATAAGGTAGAGCCACAATGGGATGTATGAAAAATAAATCCTTTGAGCTGTAGAAGTTCTGGTATAGGAGTATCATTTAGATCGTCTAGTGTAGGGTATTCTATATGTTGTTGTTTCTTCCGAATCTCCTGAGCACCTTCATTAAAAAAAGGATAGTCAAAAACCTTGCTAGACAAGGAACGACAATGAGTTATGGGAACTTCCGCAATGGTGGTATGTACAGGGAAAATTTTGTGATTTTTTTTCATAGTAAATACAATATCGATTTGAATAGATTTAAATCGCTATTTATGATATTTAATAGTACGTTTTATTTCATCAGTAAGGTCATATCCATCATCATCATCTTCAATTGAAACTTTTGTAGTCCAATTTTCGTGTGTATCATATTCATACGAATATCTAACGGTATTATAATATTCCTCTTTATTGGTATAAGATGTTCTAGGTCTATAGACTATTTTTTTAATAGGATCATTTTGAGCATTGTATGTGTAGGTTGTCCTCTGCGAAAGCGCATTATTTTCATTATACTCTTCATAGGTGAGTATATTGTTATGAGTGTCATATGTTCTTACTCTTCTTTGTTCTTGCTTCCCATAATAATCATATAGAATTTTTTCGGTAACGTTTCCTTTCGAGTCATAGGTGTTAGCATATTGAGATACATAAGTGTTTTTATCACGTTTTTCTTTTTCTACAACAGTGCGTTCATTATTACTGTATTCATATATGATTTTATTTTTTTCACTTCCGTCTTTGCGATATTCGGTTTCTGAAGTACATTTTCTAGTACTTGTATAAGTATCTTGTGTTTTCGAATAGGTAGTTCCACCAAATGAACCACTATCTTCTCTCAATGCTATATATTCTTTTTCTGTGATAAGACCCTGTGTGTTGTATGCATATTTATACTGATATTCTAATGTATTATTATCATATTCTTTTTTTTCAATCAACTGCTCTGAAGCATTATAATCATAGGTGGTTTTTGAGATGCCATCTCCAAAATCTTCTTTTTTACTTACCAGTTGATTGGCTTTGTAGGTATAGGTATATATTTCTGCTAGATCACGATCTTCAAAGACTTTTATAGATAAAATATGACCATTTTCATCATATTTTTCTTCAATCGTATCATCACAATCTTCAAACTTGTAAGGTGGTTCTTCTTGATTTACATAGCAATCAGATTCTTCTTTTATACTTTTAATATTAGATTCCTTAATACGTTTTGTTTCGATCTCGATATATCCACCTTCTTCTATTTCTTGAGCATGTATTATAGAAATACAGAAAAGAAAAATAAATGATGGTATGGATAGGGATTTCATAAATGGGGTATTAATTGATGTTTTAGGTATAGTCACAAGATACAATAATATGAATTTTTAATAGGTCAGATATTTGGTACTTCATTGAAGTAAATTTGAAAAAGATACCGTCTTGTTTTAATTTATTAGGCTCTTTATACGCTTTCGCGAAAGCGTATAAAACAAACCTACAATTCTTAGATTTACATCATTTTTACTAGAATCTCTTTCATCATTTTGGCGGCTAAAAAAGCAGTCATATTCTGAAAATCTCTATTGGGATTGTACTCTACAATATCGGCACCTACCACTTCGGTATCGATGCTTTGTAATAAGTCAAGAACTTGTCGGGAAGATAAGCCTCCTGGTTCGTGATGTGACACACCAGGCGCAAAGGCAGGATCAAACCCGTCCATATCTAATGAAATATATAAAGGGTTTTTAAACGTAGGAATGTTGTTGAGGTCATAATCCTTCATTTGATGTACTTCGACCTGATACTTTTCGGCTTGTGCTGCTTGATGTGTATTAAGCGTTCGGATGCCTACTTGAACGAGCTTTACAGCAAAGCCGTTTTCCATAATTCGAGCAAATGGACAGGCATGAGAATAAGGGTCTCCTTCATAATTATCATACAAATCTGCATGTGCATCAATGTGTAAAATATCTAATTTGGGATACTTTTGATGATGTGCTTTTATAATAGGAAATGTGACAGAATGATCTCCACCCAGTGTAAACACTTTATGACCTGAGTCAAGGTGTTTTTTGGTTATTTTTTCGATATCAAAATAGTTTGTAATTTCAAAATCTCCTTTGTCTTCAACCGTATCCTGTTCTATAGAAATTCCGTTTTCGGCAAATAGATTAAGAGAACCAGAATGTAATGCCTCTCTAATGAGGGGAGGCGCTAATTTAGGGCCTTGTTGATACGATGATTTTTCGTCAAATTGTATTCCTTGAATGGCTATTCTTTGCATTTTGATGTGATTTTTTGAGCTGTTATGAAGTTTTAGAGATCATAAGGGAACATTCAGATTGTATTTATAAATAGAGCGCTTCATCTTTAAAATGATCTATTCTTTTTTTGTTTCTGTATATAATTATTAAAATAATAATAGCAGTGAAGGATATAAAAAATAAAAATGTAATTAATGATTCTCCTATATAATCAATATTTTCAGGCATGAAAAAAAAGTCATTATCATAAAAAAAGGATCGAGCAAAAGACATCACTAAAATTAGAATGGTTGAGTAAGGAGCCATTTTTTTTATTTGACGATTGTTCTTTTTTAGTCGATCAATTTCTCTTGCGATGATTTCTTTTTTCTGAATATTTATGTTGTCACTCATAGGATTACGTATCTCATACTATTTATAAAGTACTACATATAAATAGTCTACAATGAGCATATTTGTTACAAAAACGACATAGTTAACGATGTATTTGTTCGTTCTTATTTCTTAATTGAGAATCGCTCTGCTATTTTTCCGCCTATCCAAGCCATAGGAATATACGCAAGTGCAATATCTACGATGGTAAACCACATAGGGCCTTCTAACATTATATTAATGGCAATGCCCCCTAGTAAAAATAGAAGACCAATGCCCAGTGCAAATTTCATTTTGTGTGTAGCAGCAATTTTATACGCAATGAATGCGCCCACTAGCGTGCCTAGGGCGTGTGCTAAAAAAGGGAATATAAAGTATTTGACTTCTAGGGTAGGCATTGCATCTGCCATGGCAACCATATCATTGGGA
>CAKZKZ010000516.1 GCA_937124495.1 uncultured Dokdonia sp.
ATATTTGGTTTTTGTGATATTGATTTGCTGCAGTACCATTAACGTGTAAAACTCCGTTTTCTTCTTTTACATCTCCATCCTTTACACCTAACTTTTCTCCTAAGTCAAGAACTCCTTGATATTTGGCTTTAACCATGATTGTTTGATTTTTTAATGTTAATACCCGTAAATATACAAATACCCTGTATAAATTAATAATGATAGGACGTATGAATTGCACGTTTTACCGATGAAAAGGCATTTTAAAACGCTATAATGCGACTTATATGCATAACATGTTAAAGAAACTACACGTAAAACACTCGTAGATAGGATTATTCTTCAAATATCAATCGGCCTGTAAATAGTTCTTCTACATCTACAATAGGAGGTTGATTTTTTGCGATAACATCTCCAGTGGCTTTTATTTGACCTGTGATACTTGCTTGCGGATTTACAATCATAGGAGCCGCTCCTACATGTCTTACAATGACATCTTGAGCGATAAGATCTTCTGCAAATAGTGTAGGGAATTCATCAGAAAAATTAATATTAATCTCTTCCGTAGTTCCAGTGATATGAAAATCACTCATTCCATTAGCGATTACCACAATTCTCTCTGATTGAAAATCAAGAAAGAAATCACCAGTTTTATTCGCACTTTCTAGACCGGGTGTAGTTACACTCTCTAGTCGTACTTGTGGAAATGCAAGTGTACCATTACTACGTATTTCATAGGTAGCGCTGTTTTTAATTACCATTAAGTTTGGTACCGTAATACGTACAAGTGTACGTCCAAAATCTCTAACTAGATTACATCCATTCTTATTTTGCATAATAAATGTATCATCTTCCACTTTAAAAACGAGGTCGTTAAAAAGGTTTTCTCGAGTTTCAATAGTAATGCTCTGTGTATCTCCTTGTGTAATCTCAAGTCGCATGTCATTTTCAGTGCGTACTTTATCAAAAAATGGCAGTTCTAATGTTTTTGTGATGGGATCTCCATCTGTTTGGAGGCAATCTATTGCATCTTCAGAGTCGCAACCATACAATAGCGTTAATAGCGTTGACAAAAGGAGTACAGTCAATATACGCTTTACCGCTATGCTCTTCCGGTGGTCGTGAATCTCACAAGTTCGCTTTCGCGAAAGCGTACCATGCATCCATTTCTGTATGTTCAAAATATGTTTCATAATCGATATCCTATTCCAAATTCAACAGCTTCTGCTTTAGCTCCATGAGCTTTTACGGTCACAGTTCCAAAAAAATGATCCCCAAAATAACGCTTGAGTCCTACTCTTTCATCAATACGCCCTTCAAAATCATACGGATAGTATACGTAATATCCTAGTTGAGAGACAAAAGCAACGCGTCCAAAACGGAGTTCGTGACCTATAAAAACACCTACGCGTTTCCAATCTTCATCACCTTGCGTCCCTAATTGTGGGAAAGCAATGCCTTCAAATTCGATTTGTTCTTTTAAAAAACGAGCAAAAAATACATCAACTCCCGCTTGTAGCGTGCTTTTGTACGAGATACGCTTGTCTACAAAAGCAGAGGCAATAAAAAATGGATGTTGTCCTAAACCTAATCTGTCGCTTTCATTAGCACCACCGCGTAGCACAAAATTATATGCAATGGGTTCTGTATACTTTTTGGTTCCTAAAGGGATATATGCAGGAATTTCTTGATTTTTTG
The DNA here is from genome assembly GCA_937124495.1 of uncultured Dokdonia sp. Taxonomy (GTDB): domain Bacteria; phylum Bacteroidota; class Bacteroidia; order Flavobacteriales; family Flavobacteriaceae; genus Dokdonia. The sequence goes on from CAKZKZ010000516.1 coordinate 1,678, forward strand.
GTGTGTAGACAAGCCCAATATTAGCAGCAAGGGTATTAAGACTCGTATTTGGGGCACGCACATTTCCATTAGAATAATGGGTGAGTGTAAACCCACCTTGTACATGTATTTGGGGAGTCAGTTGTT
>CAKZKZ010000517.1 GCA_937124495.1 uncultured Dokdonia sp.
ATCTGAATTGGGCTTAAACCAACCACTTTTGCATGTTCCCAAAGCAACACTTTAAAAGCTTCAGAAATACGTTCTAGTCCGACAATGACTTTATGTGTCGTGTCGTCTTGATATGCGGTATTAAATATTGTTTTTTTCATACGCAAACAGAGCCCATAGCGATGGATATGCTATGGGCAAAGTTAGTCATCCTAATTATATCATCAAAGAATCTATAATTAATCGCAGTTTTGTAATTCTATAATATGATATCCTTTTTCTTTAATAGACGCTATGACTTGAGGGGGAGCTGTTTCTATATGACATAAACGACATTCTGAAGCGCTTAAGGATTGTATGTGTACTTCTTTAGTTGTTAGATAATCGTCTCCGTATTGAAATATAGTTTCTTCTTCTGAAGTTTCTACAGGAACAAGGATGTCAAAATGCATTAGCATTCCATTTTTCTTAAGGACATAGGTATCCCAAACATTCACTTTCATAACCATTAATTTTGTTTTACAGTATATGGAAGCGATAAATCACCACTGGCAACCCCATATACTTCATATACGCCTAGCATAGGCTTGTCTTGTAAACTCGTGTTTACCTTCATAAGTGAAGTAACCCCATCATATGAAAAAGTAGTCGACCCTATACGGTAATCTGGAACCATTACTTTAATAGTATTTCCAGAAGTGACTACTTGATAGCCTGGAGAATCCATATACATAGGCATCCCAGGATTTGTAGGTGGTAATATAACACTGGTGTCCTCTTTTTTAAATTGCTTTACTGCAAGTCCACCTTCCACACGATCATCTGGAACCAGAATTACCCAATGTGGATGCCAGATAATTCCATCGTTATCAAATACTTTGTCTTTATTTTCGTCCCATAGTGGCGTATCATCAAAATCTGGATGAGAAGTAAGCCCCAAAGCAACGATCCCTTCTGTATCATTAAATCCAACATCGGTTGGTTTTAGCGTGGTAGGAAATACATAGGCAAGTACGGGTGCTCCATCAAGTTGTCCTACAGGAATAGGAGTGGTATGACCTGCTTTTCCTTTTACAGTAATTTCCCATACGGTCATTTGTATATCATTGTGATGAGTGACTTCTACTTTGGTAATGGCAAAGTCATCATTTTTATACGTCTCTTTTTTATCTGTACAAGCTAGTGCAGATATACCTACAAAGAGTAAGGCAACGAGTATTGAAGTTTTTGTTTTCATAATTTAAGCGGGTGAGGCAATAAGGGAGGAAAACCCCACCCGCTCGAGTTTTGGCACTTATTCCAACCGTCGAGGAACAACACCACAGTGATCACGATATCGGAAGAGCTTTAGCCAAGGGAATAAACCCGAAGCAATAGAAGGAAGCCCCCCATAATCACAGTTAACAAAACAACCTGATCTGTTCA
>CAKZKZ010000518.1 GCA_937124495.1 uncultured Dokdonia sp.
GAGGTTTATAGGTATAGGTAGTCACTAGTGCATTAGCATTGTTCTCTCTAATAGTGTTAAGTACCAGTTGTAAGTCAGCATCTGATGATGGATTATTAAGCTGAGAAAGTTGAGAAACGGTAAGTCCAGAGATAGCATTTGCATAGATGGCATTTTCTACTTTGGCGACAGGATACTGACTGTTATATCCCCAAATAATAGAAATAGGACTTCCGTTGCTTTGAGTATACTCTCTAATGTTTCCTTGAGAATCATACGAATTAATAACATAGAGACTCTCTAGATCTAAAAGAGGGACATCCCCTTTATTCCCTTTTACTTCTTTAATAAGATACCCATCATTTTGGAAGATAAAATCTGATTTTTGAGTACTTGTAACTTGATCATCAATGTATGTTTTTTGAATAATAGGCACTGAGATTTGATTACGGTTTACCATAGAAAGATATTGTGATTCTTCCATTCTATCTTTAGGATATTCATAGACTTGACGCTCTAACTCCCCTTGAGAATTTGTCATTTTTTGTTCTTCGAGTAGTGTAGAATTTGTTGAAGGATCACGTATATATTCAACAGTTGTAACTAATCCATCTCTTTTAGATTCTGAAACAACGACTTCATAATAACTCTCCACCTCTTTATAACGTACAACATCATAGAGAACTCTAATCGCTCCATGGCACTCTGAATTTCCAGTTTCATAACAGTATAAAGATTCATTTACATTTCTTACTTGTTTAGCATAGATCTTAAAACTCCAAGGGTGATTATCACTAACATCATGGATATCTGTAATAACATGATCATTAGGGTCAGTATCGATTTCATTACTAAACAAAGGACGTATATGCTGATACGTATTGGTCTGACTAGAAACGATCGTTCCTTCATTGTCTAGCATTGCCTGCACTCGTAATTTTGCCTTACTCTTATCCAGATGTATCGGTCTAGGAGGGTAACGATATGACCTATCTTCAAATGGCATATCATACTCAAAGACTTCAATCCCATTTGTGTTAGGTACACTTGTATTTCCAGATGGATTATTAGGGTCGAAAGGTCCTATAGGAACTTCTTCTTCTTCTTCTCCTTCTCCTTCTGTAGTACTATTTGCTACTTGAGAATAGTATTTTTTAACACGTTTATAATACACAGGAATTCCATTGTGAGCATCCATAGCACCAAAAGAATTCAATTTATGATAGGTATCTATTCTGTTATAAAATGCTCCATTACTTAATGTAAGGTTGATTAAATGTGACTCTATATTGTTAGGAAGTTGATTTTTTTCGGCTGTAGAATACCCATTATCGTCATTATAATCATAAATAATTCGTGTTTTTTTAAGCCCATCTTGGTCGTGATTTGTTATTCTAGCCACACGCACGCCACCTACAAAATCATTTACAAAACTATCCTCTGGCTCACCATTCTCATTGATTTCTGGAAGATAATATTGAAGACGAATATGTGCTTGTAATGATCCTTCTGAAAAAGATGTAGCGTTACCTCCAGGTTCACCATCTGCATTTCCGTTATTACGAGTAGATATTAAAAATCGATATGTTCCTGGCAAGAGCCAGAAACTCCCAGAATTACCTTGTTGATTAATTGTATATCGACTTGTACACCCAAACCACTCTGAGTTTGATCCATCTGGAGTCCAGTATGGACAACCATTACCAGGTTCCATACCGATTAACAAAAATGGGGTAATAGGAGGATTTGGATAAAATTGATCACAAATGGTAGGGTTTGAAGGATTTGGTGGTAGCATTCTATTACGTTCTCCTTCTACAGTAAAAGGGAAAAAGTTATGAAATGATGTAGTCCCAGGATAACAACCAAAATACTCTGAAACATCATCGCCTGCAATTCTTTCAACTTTCATATACATCGCATTTCCATGAGCAATATCCCCAACAATTGAATGTGACATGTTTGCTAATACTGGAAAATCAATCGTGAGTGTTTGCTCTATATGTCGTTCATCATTATCTACACTTGGATTTAATTCTAAAAATAGCGTTTCGTTAAAAAATGCAGTTCCTGATCCGTCACTCTCAAGTAGAGGTGTCTTTACTGCATTCTGCTCATATTGAATAGCGGTATGTCCTCCAGTGGGATACGTGATTTTTGTCATCGCTCCTTTGCGAGTTTCTCCATAATCTATTGATTTATCAACTTGCTCATTAAAGGCATAGTCAATGGCTTCTTGATTATTATTAGACCCATTATAAAAACCATATATATCTTGCTGTAATGGCTTATCGTTCACAGAATCATAAAAACCAGGTATATTTCCATTAGTTAATCCTAGATAATCAAAGCCAAACATAAGTTCATCATTTTTACGAATCTCTGTCAATGCATCTCTCGCGCCTTGATACTCTATCTCAAATGTATTTACAATAGTAGTGGTATGATCTTTTAGGGTAATAGCATCAAATACGAGATATCCACTAGGGCCAATAGCAGTTTCAAAATGTAATGACCCTTTAGGGAACGTTATTGATGTTTGAATCTGTCTGGTCATCGAGGTGTTATTCATTTTATCGGTATACCCCCCTTCATAGCCATCAAGGAATGCTCCAACTTCACTAGCGTCTGATGCAAGAGCACCATCCCAAGTAAAAGCAAAGGCTGAAAAATCCCAAGAGGTATACTCGTTTGGAGTATAGTTAAATTGAATTTCCTGACCATTTACATATTCAACTTTAGAGAGTAACCAAGAAGTGGTTTTATCTACTTTGTAAGGATGTCCATCGTCCTGTGGGTCGTTTACGTATTCTCTATGTTGAGCATTAAAATAATAGACTGTGCCCTTGTCATCAGTCACTTCAAAACTTCCTACTTCTTTAGGAAAGATTTGCATCGTTATGTCTACCTTAAAATTATGATGAGATAAAAAATGTGCTTTATACTCACCATTTTGATCGATATAGATCTTAAAGGAAAAATTAGCTCCTCCTATATTAACAATGTATTTATCAACCTCAGAATCAAATTTTTGATCTGCAAAATCCATAAAATCATAAAAAGGCATGGAGTTAATGTTATCTGTAGCAACATATTGATCTATGAATTGTTTTCTATTGTTTGCACCATAATACCCATCAGGATGAAAATCAGGTAACCCTCTTGTTACTTTTGTAATAGAACCATAGGCATTCAAATTCCATCCCCATCCAGAAAGAGATGGTTTTGTCTCTGCAATAAAACCTCCATAATTATATTGCAAAGAAATGGGCCAAGATGCTCCCCCTGCCTGTATAGCATGTATAGGCACACTGTAGGACATTTGTCCAGTAGAAGGGTCCACAGGTACATTACCAGCCCTACTTAAAGTACCAGCTTCTGGTGTGGTGGGTGTAATGGCATCAATAGCGGTTGCTGCTTGTTGCCCTAACATAGTATGGCAGCACATAGCCATTAAAAACACAAAAAATAAAAACATTGATTTTCTTCTCATAATAATTTAATTAGTGTAGGCCACATCAGTGCATACGCAGACACCTCCATAGATTGGAAATATCAAGCACACGTATAGATGTACCTTCTTTTTTTTAAATAAATAAATGGGGTAGTTTGTTAACTATTCTTTACAAATATGTACACTTGATCTGATGTACAGGGCAAAAATATAGCAATAGAGCCAAGATGCCTCATAAATAGCCGAAAGACGACTGAAGCTACTGATTATTAAATAATAATGAATAAAAAAGCATGTTTCTTACCCATAAAAAAAAGCCCCTTTAAAAGAGGCTTTTTTTTATGGGTATTTCTATTTGGTTACGTACGCGATATTATACTCATGTATCACAAGCGTTATACAATCACCGTCCTATTCTCATTCAGCACAACTGCTTTTCCATTGACCAAAATCTCTAAATCATTTCCTTGATCTATACTAAAATGAGTTCCGCCTTGTGTAACTTCAATCGTAATAATTTGTTCTCTGTAATTGATTTTAAAAGAATAGCTTTTCCATGCTTCAGGGATTTGAGGTTCAAACGAAAGATTGCCTTCACGCATACGCATACCCCCAAAACCTTCGACCACACTCATCCAT
>CAKZKZ010000519.1 GCA_937124495.1 uncultured Dokdonia sp.
TGATTGCTAGAGATATGGCAAAAAGAGCAGATGCGCAATTGCCAAAATTCTTTAAAACATTGCCTCGAAACCCTTATGGAGTTGCACCTGTGCCAGATGCAATTGCTCCAAAATATACTTCAGGACGTTATGTAGGTACTTCAACAAACAGTACAAATCCAGGTTATTATTGGGTAAATACTTACGATTTGCTAAGTAGACCTTTGTATACTTTACCAGCATTAACTGTACATGAAGCAGTTCCTGGTCATCATTTACAAGGAAGTTTAAATAACGAATTAGGAGATTCAATTCCACAATTTAGAAAAAATTTATACTTATCTGCTTATGGAGAAGGTTGGGGTTTATATTCTGAATTTTTAGCAGATGAAATGAATATGTACACCACTCCTTATGAGCAATTTGGCAAATATACTTACGAAATGTGGAGAGCTTGTAGATTGGTTGTAGATACAGGAATTCACGCAAAAGGCTGGACAAGACAACAAGTTGTAGATTATATGTCAGAAAACACAGCACTTTCTTTACACGAAATTAATACAGAAACAGACAGATATATCTCTTGGCCAGGGCAAGCATTGTCTTATAAAATTGGTGAGTTAAAAATTCGTGAAATGCGTAAAAAAGCAGAAGCTGATTTAGGTGATAAATTTAATATTAGAGAATTTCATGAAGTAATTTTAGGAGAAGGAACAGTTACTTTATCAATCTTAGAAAAAAGGATACTAAATTATATTGATAGCAAAAAGAATGAGTAGAAAAACGTTTTTTTGTGTGGATGCACATACGTGCGGAAACCCAGTAAGAGTTGTTGCAGGCGGTGGACCAAATTTGGTTGGAAATACCATGAGCGAAAAGCGTCAGCATTTTTTAAAAGAATACGATTGGATTCGTAAAGGGTTGATGTTTGAACCACGCGGGCACGATATGATGAGTGGAAGTATTTTATATCCACCTCATGACCCAGAGAATGATATGGGCGTACTATTTATTGAAACTTCAGGATGTCTCCCTATGTGTGGTCATGGTACAATTGGTACGATCACCATAGCGATAGAGGAAGGGTTAATAACACCAAAAACACCTGGAAAAGTACGTATGGAAGCTCCTGCGGGATTAGTAGAAATCGATTACCAACAAACAGGGGATAAAGTAGATTGGGTAAAGCTGACCAATGTTGCTTCTTATTTAGCCGCTGAAAATCTCACCATCGATTGTCCAGAACTGGGAGAAATCACCTTTGATGTCGCCTATGGAGGTAATTACTATGCGATTGTAGACCCACAAAAAAACTTCTCTGGAGTGCATGATTTTACAGCAAGTCAGATGATACAGTATAGCCAAGTCGTAAGAGAACGTATCAATGCCAAATATACGAATCAATTTATCCATCCAGAAAATGAAACCATACGAGATGTGACTCATATGTTATGGACAGGAAATCCTATAGATCCAAAATCGTCTGGTAGAAATGCGGTGTTTTATGGAGATAAAGCGATTGATCGTAGTCCATGTGGTACAGGAACATCAGCACGATTGGCACAATTATATAGTAAAGGAAAATTACAGATAGGAGAGGCATTTATTCATGAGAGTTTTATAGGATCTACCTTTGTAGGTCGTGTAGAAAAAGAAGTGACTATTGGAGATCATAAAGCCATTATTCCAAGTATTCAAGGATGGGCACGTCGGTATGGTCATAACACCATTACAATAGATGAAGACGATCCATATGCGTTTGGGTTTTCTGTAATATAAAGTGCTACGCACGAACCAAGACTAAAAGGAGTCAAGAGTCAGGATACGTTTTGATTTTAATCGTGATTCTTGACTCCATTTCATCTTGACTCCAGCGTCAAAAGACGCAAAAAGATATAATAGAATGAAGAAAGAAATCATCATCATAGGCGGCGGAATTATAGGACTATCTTGTGCCTATTTCCTTCATAAATCAGGACATCAAGTCACAGTGATTGACCAATCCAAAATGGACGGTGGGGCCTCCTACATAAATGCAGGGTATTTAGCACCTAGTCATATGATTCCTTTGTCGGCACCAGGTGTCATGAAGCAAGGAATCAAATGGATGCTGGATAGCAAAAGTCCGTTATATATTAAACCCCGATTCAATGCTGATCTGATTAAATGGAGTTGGGCATTTAATAAATCATGTACGTCAAAACACGTTCAACGTGCGATTCCTGTGATGCGAGAAATTGCTGTGATGGGACGTGATCTATATGATCAAATCAAACAAGAAGAAGGATTTGATTTTCAACTAGAGAAAAAAGGGTTATTCATGCTTTGCCAGACAGAGCAAACGCTTCATCATGAATTAGAATTGGTGGAAACTGCTCAAAAAGAAGGCCTGGTTGCTCGATCTATTTCAGTAGCAGAAGTACAAAAAATGATGCCAGATGCTCCATTAGATATTGTGGGTGCTACGTATTTTGAGTGTGATCATCATACGACACCTGGCGAATTTATGAACGAACTTAAAACCTATTTGGTGAATGCAGGTGTTGTGATTCGGCAGGAAGAAAAAGTGCTGGATTTAGGAGTGGAAAAAGGGAATATCACTTTCGTGAAAACGGATAAAGAACAACTCAAAGCAGATGAATATGTGCTTGCTGCGGGATCTTGGACAAGTATGCTTTCGCGAAAGCTAAATTTGAATCTTTTATTACAAGCAGGAAAAGGATATCGAGTAGAGACAACGACTCCCACAGGAATTACGTATCCTTCTATTCTCGCCGAAGCTAAGATCGCTATTACGCCTATGAACGGATTCACACGTTTTGCAGGCACTATGGAAATAGCGGGAATTAATCATCGTATCAATGCACAACGCGTCGATGCGATTGCCGAAGGTGTAGAACGTTATTTTCCAGATGTAACCGTTACTAAAGCAGAAAAAGAAGCAGCTGCTAGTGGTCTTCGCCCTGTGTCTCCAGATGGAATGCCTTATATAGGTAAAAGTAAGAAATGTGAAAACTTGACCATTGCCACAGGACATGCTATGATGGGATGGAGTCTAGGCCCGTCTACAGGAAAGTTAGTACAAGAACTCATCGATGGAGTCACACCGAGTATGGATATGGCCTTGTTTCATCCAGATAGGAGGTTTTAATGTATAATGATATAATGAGGTAATGTGTTAGTAAAATAATGAATAGGAATACTTTTATAAATATATAATTTGGGTTAAAGTATTAGATTCAGTTAGACGTAATATTACCATTAAAAACTAACGTATAAATTTCATTAATCAATGACAGATATTACGATTTTAACCTGTAAAAGATTTTTTCAACCAGAAGAGGGTACGCCTTATTTTGAAGAGGTTTTATTGGAAAGAAGGTTATTACAAGAAGCCCTAGAGAGACGAGGGTTAACAGTTAGTTGTGCCTATTGGGATGATCCTACGTATGATTGGTCACAAACAAAAGCAGTTGTTGTTAGAACCATCTGGGATTATTTTGAACGTTATGATGAATTCTCCACTTGGATAGATAGGGTAAAAGATCAAACGCAATTGATCAATCCAATATCATTGATCGATTGGAATATCGATAAGCATTACCTAGCCGATCTTGAGGCAAAAGGAGTGCGTATTGTTCCTACAGCCTATGTAGATACAGGTGCCTATCGCTCTATTGAGGAAGTTTGTAAAGAAAAAGAATGGACAGACGTCGTGATAAAGCCTGCCATTGCGGGAACTGCATTTCATACACATAAAGTCTTACAAGCAGAAAGGTCTTCTTTTGAACACCTTTTTGAAAATTTGGTAAGTGAACGAGACATGCTTATACAGCCTTTTCAAGAAACGATTACCACACTAGGAGAAGCTTCCTTGATGGTATTCAATGGAAAGTATACACATGCCATTCTTAAAAAAGCAAAGGCCGGAGATTATCGAGTGCAAAGTAATTTTGGAGGAACAGTACACGATTATGTACCAACTCCTGAAGAGATCTCTTTTGCAGAGCATGTTTTTAATATGTGCGAGCCTATGCCTGCGTATGGTCGTGCTGATATTATTTGGGATACAGATGGAACTATTCTTCTTGGTGAATTGGAGATTATAGAACCAGAACTTTGGGTACGTAACCATCCAATAGCTGCTGAAGATTTTGCAGATGGGGTTTTGCAGTATATAAAAGAGTAAGTTTTATTTGTAATAGTAAGATAATTAGGTTTTTGTGAGTGTTTTTGTTTATGCTTTCGCACTTCGTAAAGCTCAGTGTAAACTTCACTTACGTGAAAGCGTAACATTTCTTAAAACGATTCAACGAGTTTAAAATACCATTCGTCTACAGTTCCTGATTGCCTAACGAATTTTAAAAAATACCCTGTTTCTTCCCGCTACATTTGGCCTATATAAAGACATAAGCCATGAAGAAATTATTACTTTTTACCATTGCATTGATCACAATGACACTACAAGGTCAAGACATTCCTTTTAATTGTGATTATAGTGCCTATTTATTTCAATACAATGATGTATATGCCATTGATCTAGCATCTGGAAGCTCTTATTTAGTAGCAGAAGATGTGACAGAAGGAAATATTAACGCTACAGGGTATAATCCAGCAGATGGTTATATCTGGGGATCACTAACATCACCATCAAAAACAATTGTACGTATTGGGAAAAACTTTACGACCACATCTTTTTATATAGATGAATTACCTAATGGAAATAGATACATAGGAGATGTAAGTTCGGATGGGGTCTATTATTTAAAATCAGGAGGCAGTACCTATTATAAAATAGATGTGCAACCCGAATCCGCAAACTACGGAGGCTATATGTCTACCGAAAGCTTATCTCAAGGCTTGAGTATTCATGATTGGGCATTTAATGCAGCAGACGGCTATTTATATGCTGTAGAAAAAAATACAAATGTATTATACCGTATTGACCCTTCAAATGGGGTGGTGCAATCTCTTGGAGAGGTGCCTATCTTATCTGGTCTTAATTATACATATGGTGCTGTTTATTTTGATCTTTCAGGACGTTTTTATGTATCTGCAAATCAAACAGGGACGGTCTATGTAATTCAAAGTGTACAAGATCTTGATGGTACAAACGCAATGGACTCTAACTTATTTGCTTTTGGGCCTTCTAGTGCTAGTAATGATGGGGCACGTTGTCCTACAGCACCAGTGCTTCAAGAAATATGTGATAATGGAATTGATGATGATGGCGACGGATTGATAGATTGTGAAGATCCTTCTTGTTCTGGATACGGTGAATGTGAAGTGATTGAAGCGCCTACTACTAGTGCTAATAATGGAGGGTTAGAGAGTAATAATAGACTTTCTGATGCGATTAATAAACGTACGTACAATCGTGCTAAAACAAGTTATAAATTCAATAGAGCAACTGCAGAGCGTGTAGAGAAAACGGCTTTGTATGGGCAAAGAAATAATGATGCAGCTATTCAATTGGAAGATTTTATACCCCTTGAAGTTATCTCAGAAGAGTATGTGGTAGAATCTACTCCAGAAGACCTTATAAACATTACAAACGCTACTGAGATTTATTCGGTAGATTATATAAAAGAAGAAAAGTCGGTAGCGTCTATTCTAGCCTTAAAAACAGAAGATGGGGTATACGAGCATACCAAGTACATCTGTGACCGTTTGTTGGGTGCCGAGCTTATCTCTGTATCTACGATAGATATTAACGAACAACCTTTTATAAAGTCATTGATAAAAAATGTAGATGGGACATTAGAATTTGTGTTACGCCTTTCGGCGAAAGTCGTTACGAATGATACTGAATTTGCTATAGAGAGTCATTGGAACTTAGATCAATATGAAAGCAACGTGAGTTTTTACAACTTCCAGATTTGGTCAAACTCTATAGATGATTTATACCTACTAGGAGAAGAATTATTGAATTTATTAAATATTGAGAAACCAATTTCAACATACAATAACTCAGCTCCTCCTGCGGTATTTGTAAGAAAAGGAGCGTATGTAGATGGAGGGTTAGATTTACAAATTATAAATACGAATGTAACGCAAGAAGTCACTTTTGACGCAGGTATTCGTGTAACAGAAACAAGTGATGTAACTACGATGACGTCTACGATTGATTTACAAGGAAATTATATTACAGATATTACAATAGATACAGGAAACTTATT
>CAKZKZ010000520.1 GCA_937124495.1 uncultured Dokdonia sp.
ATGATCTATTTGATAATTAGAAAGGTTCTTCGTATGATAATCAGCACGTTCCTTAAGATTATCAAGCATAGAAACAAGCGTTCCAACTTGAGGTGTAAAACCTTTTTCTTCTTTTATTCTTGAAAAATCAAAAGGAGGTACCACATCTCTACCTTTTATCAATAATGAAGACATTCCTTTTATAGCATCTTTAGAAGATAAAATTGTAAATTCTTTAATAGAAGTAGTACTAGATTTTCGAATTCCCTCATTCCAAGTATTCATTTCTTCATTTACAACAGCTACCTCAAAACCCGTATTTCCTAAAGATACTTTCTGCATCACTCCAGTATTATCTTCTATTTCTAAATGAAATTCATCAAAATAAAAATCTCCATTAAACTTTGTTATACCACCTACTACAAGAGCTTTTGAGTTTTCGTCTATAGTCCCTTTTATAGTATATTCTTTCCAAATAGAGTCTTTTACACGACGATCTCCCATATTATCAAAAAAGCCACGCTCTGTATCTTTGGTATCTACACGCACCCACAATCCTGCACCTGCCGTAGTATCGTCTGTAATGGTTTTTATGTACCCTTTTAAAACAAAAGCACGTTCTTTTTCGGTAGTTACTTCTATAGTTTGACAAAATGAAGTCCAATCTCTTGATGTTTGACTCAAGACAAATTGATTTGACAAAATAAATAAGAATAGAATATATTTTTTGTTCATAATTATATTTACGATAGTTTTAGTAAACTTTCGCGAAAGCTATATTTAAAAATCACTCTTTTAATTGATAGTCTGGGTGTCCTGTCTGCCATAGAGCGAATGCATACATATCCGTTACAGTTTGATATGAATCATTGATATTAGCACTACCATGACCATCTTCAAAATTAACCCGCATTAATACTGGGTTTTTAGTATCAGAAATATTCTGCATCTTAGCAACAAACTTACCAGAATCCCAAGCTGCAACTAGCCCATCATTAAAACCTGTGACCGTATATATTGCAGGGTATTTTTGTTGTTTATTTATATGTAGATACGCATCCATTTCTATTAAACCCTTAGCTTCCTCTTCATTTTTAAGTGTCCCAAATTCTTTTGTACTATTAGCTCCATTAGGCATGAATTCTGATCGAGTAGCGTTAATAAAAGGAGCGTACATAAGACCTACTCTATAAAGGTCAGGACGTTCAGTAAGCGCCCTACTAATTGTAATTCCACCAGCACTAACCCCATATCCTATCATCTTTTCTGATGAAGAATATTTATTATCTATTAGATACTCTGTACAAGCAATAAAATCTTTCCAACTATTAGGTTTTGTCATTTTAAATCCTCCTTTATGCCAAGCATCTCCTTTTTCCCCTCCTCCTCGCACATGGGCAACAGCTAGAATATTTCCATTTTTAACCCAATTTAACAAAGATGTTTCTAAAAAAGGGTTTAAAGAACTTCCATAAGCTCCATAGGCCATCATTAAAACTCTATTACTCCCATCTTTAATATTATATGAGTTTTTAATAATAGAAAGAGGCACTAATTGTCCATCGTGAGAGACTACTTCTATCTCCTCTACCACAAGATCTTTAAAATCTGGATAATGGGCTATCTTTAAGTCTACAAATTCAAATTCGTCTAAAAAAGGCTGATATCTATAATTTGCAGAAGGGTTTATCCAACCACCTATAGTTATCATCACATCTTTACTCACCTTTCTTATATAGCAAGACCCTGAAGCAAAAGGAAGCTCTATTTTATTCTGAGCTCCATCTTTTAAACAATAAAAAGACCCTTTTACTCCATTCTTAATAGATGAGAAGTAAACAGCTTCATCAATAACTATAAAATCTACAATTACCTCATTTTCTTTTTCATAAATTAAAACTTCTCCTTTTGAATAATCAGATCCTATAAGAGATTTACATATTTTAAAATTTGAAGCATCCTTTGACGTTCTATAATATATATAATTATCAATAATAACGTATTGATCTATTTGATCAGATTGTTTAAATAACACCTTCCAATCTGGTGTATCTAATGATTTTTGTTCTTTAATCTTAGAATAATAAACATCTTTATAAGGACTGTTGCCACTTACTCTTCCTAATAAAAGGTTGGGGTTATCTTTTCTAGTTTGCACAATAGGAAAGTCAGCCGAAGTAAGATTAATTTCTGGTGTTTTCTTTATAGAAAACACCTCTTTAATCACGTTAGGGTTTTCCCCTATCTTATACAATATTGATTTTGAATTTTCTAGATAAGTCGGATCTTTATAATCAAAATGAGGTAATTGTAAATAGAAGAAACCTGAATTATCTGGTAGCCAATTAACTCCTCCGACAAGTCTCGGTGCTACGTTTTTAATAACCTCAGGAAGAAGCTTTCTAGTTTCCATATCATAAATAAATAATTCACTTTGATCTTTACCTCCTTTAGAAAGTGAAAATGCAATTTTGGAAAAATCAGGACTTAAATTAAAAAATGTAATTCTGTACCCCTCTTTAATATCATTAGGATTTATTAATAATTCTTCTTTGGAATATTTACTTTTTTTGTAATAAAGAAAAGACACATTATCACCTTGAGGATGTTTAAGGATAATATAAGACTGATCATCATTGTATATATATCGCTCTATAATTTCCCCTTTTTTTGCTTCATTTTCTACACGTAAAACTTCCTCAAAAAGTGCGTTATCTGGTTTAATCCTCCCTAACATCCTCTTAGTTAAATCATTTTGTGATTTAAACCAAGAAGAAACCATACTATCATTCAAATCTTCTAAGTTTCTATATTCATCTATAATTGCAGAATCGAACACTGTATCTACTACTTTATTTTGAAAAATATGAGGGTATATTACTTTAACATCTTGCCTTTTTGAGCAAGATGTTAAAGTAAAAGTAAACATTATAATTATCGAGAAATATTTCATTACCCGTTTCCGTTTCCGTTTCCATTTCCATGTGTTGGACAATGTAAAATTAAAAGACTTCTTTCAGGGTCACAATTTTCCCCTACCTGAGTCAAATCACCCCCTTGAATATGTGATAGTTTTTTTAATTTAGCAATCTTTAATTTGCCTAAAGTTAATTTTCCTGTTTGAATCTTCATAATTATCTTTTGTTTTAAATATTTCAATCAAATATAATATGTATTATCAATATAAAAATTAAAAATCTTTATATCCTAGTCGATTTTCATAGAAAGTCGAGAAAATAAAATAGACATAACTATTTAGTTTTAAGATTTTTAATAAAGTAAGAAGGTTTAAGTCCTGTTTTCTTATAAAATGCTTTAGAAAAAGACTCTGCATTATTAAATCCAACTTCTTCAGCAATATTTTGAATTGTATAATTTATTAATTTCCTATTAGATTTAAGCTCTTCTATACAAAAAGAGATTCTTAGTTCATTGATATAATTTGTTATCGTTTTTTTCTTATAATAGTTTATAATTTGAGAAAGATACTTTTTATTTGTCCCTATTTTTTTTGCTAATGTAGTTGAGTTTATATTTTTTTTTATGTATTGTTTTTGTTCTTCAAAAGAATTTAGTTTTTCTAAAATATCTTTAATTACTTTTTCACTAATATCAAGCTGTTTTTCTTTATCTTGAATTTCAACTACTGGAAAAGCTACTTCAATTGTCGTAGAAGGTTGCATAATTTCATTAAAGCGATGTTTATAACTAACACGTTTTTTAAACTGAAAAATTGCTATAACTGCTATAAAGATTGATAATAATAAAAGTAAAATAGCTCCAACACTTAATTTTCTATTATCATTATTCAGTTTACTTATTAAAACCTCCTTTTGAGCTATCAATTCAGGTGTTTCGTATTCTTTATATAGACGATCTCTAACTATATCTTTCTTTTTATTAAAAATACTATCAAAACTAATTAAACTATTAATGTACCTAATTTGTTTTTCAATATTATTTTTACCCTTATAATAACGAACAATATTTTCATATCCTTTTCTTACTTCTGGAATTAATATAGAATCTTTTAAAACAATGGAATCTAATTTCTTAAAATAATATAAATATTTTAACTCATTAGTTTGAATATAGTTTATAGATTGATAATAATAGGCAATCGTCAAACTCCTTTTTACATCTATCCTTTTTTTATTCATTCCTAATATAGAGGAATCTATATATTTAATAGATTTTGAATTTTTACCTTTTTTATTAAGATAAATTCCTTTGTTTAATAAAAACTTCCAGTAAAGATTGGAAAGGGTATCCTTAGTTTCTTTAAGACCTATATTTATATATATAGATGCTGAATCAATTTTTTCATTTCTCATAAAAGCTTCAGATAGATATAAACTCGTAGCCAGATAGTCATACAAATTCATTTTATTAGTAAATAAGCTTTCTTCTCTCTTGTAGCACTCTTTAAATAAATTTAGTGATTCTTTAAATTTACCTGTATCCCCTTTTAGCAAAGCTATATTATGTTTAAGTATATATATATAATTTTCGCTTTCTAATTTTTCCGCAATTTGTAATGACCTAAAAAAATAGTCTAACGCTTTATTATAATTACTTTCTATTTGATAATGACCTCCAACTAAAGAATAAAGAATCATTAAATAATTTTCATTACTCGCATTCTTTGCATGATGTATAGATAGTTCTAATAACTCAAGTTTAGCACTATTGTTTTCTAAATAATAAGACAAATAACTCAAAGCTATAGCTTTTTTAAGCTCATCCCCTTCTAGAATAGATTTCTTATAATATGTATTAAGATATATTTTTGAGTTGATAGTGTCATTTGTTACTTTTTTAAAGCCTTCAAAAACATATTCAGAAGACTTCCCCTTTAAAGAATCTGGGACAACAAATCCAATATCTTGTGAATTTACAGTGAAAATTTGCAAGAAAGCGAGTAAACACAAAATAGTCTTTTTTTTCTGAAAAAAACAAACTAAACTACTCTTTATCATTATTTTAATCTATTTTCAATTTGTTATTTTTCACGTTTTACGACTAGGTTTTCTACGAATCACGACCTACTCCACTTGCACTATACCTAAAAACCTCGCACTTTTGAACTGTTAAAAAGAACAAACCCAATTTGTAACATTTAAAAATTTCGTGTGGTGCGTAATAGATCAGGATCAGATTGGGTTTAATTAAGTAAATAGAAATATCATTAAAACGTAATAGCAATTTTCATATGACAGGATAGCAATATACAGAGAAGTAAGTAAAATCTGTTAAATTTTGTTAAAAACTACAGATTAACTTATATAGAGAAAGCTCCTACTAGGTAGAAGCTCTCATCATTTGTCAGAAAAACAAGCAATTGCCTGTTTATAAAAACAAATATACTGAAGTTTTTAAGAAACAGATCATTGCTTACTCATTACAAAATGTTCCCATATACAATCAACCCATGGTCATCAAGTAGCCAATGAGCACTTACCATTAAAAATTAGTCATATTAAAATAAAAGAAGTACGCTACGGGCTCAATACATAAGATGAATAGGGGCATCAATTTCAAAATAGCAGTAGCGTACACAACACTACCAAGTTTCATTACATATTACATACAGATTAGAACTTCTTAAAACAAAGGAGAAGAGACTTTACATCCTAATCTTAGGTGCGCATACACTTAGCATCGGGATTCTCTTCTCCATTATGTGTTAGTTGGTTAGTTGAGGAGCTACTTTTCACAAACGATAACATGCGTACTAGAGCATTAGGGTCCCAATGCATTTGCATACCTATACTTTAGGTTATCGTTTTAAAAGTAGCTTTTTTTTACAATTTCATGACGTGTATAGCGGTCAATAATAGTCATCAATCAAAATATAACTTGTGATTCTTAAAAGCTACACATCGTTTTATGCACTTACTACGCTACTTCATTACAAAGGACACGAAGACTCTTGACATCTAACAATACACTCTTAGCTAAAACCACCCTCTCCTTTATCGCGGGCATTTTGCTACACTCCTATATTGACATCCCTTTATACTGGCTCGTTGCAGGGATACTGATCATCTTTGGTGTCGTATGTATTTGTCATCTTCTTGCTTTTAAAAACACACTGTGGTCTATTCCATTTGGGATAGGGTTATTTTTCTTGTTTACTGCCCTAGGAATTGTAAATAAGAAACTTAAAGACCCATTACA
>CAKZKZ010000521.1 GCA_937124495.1 uncultured Dokdonia sp.
GACATAAGACAAACACGCCAAGGTTGAGAAATAAAATATGCCAAAAGCTAATATACACAGGCGCTACGCTTACATAATAGGTTTCTGGATTTAATTTAATAATACCGAAATATCGTTGCGCATAAATAAGACCTAGCCCTATGAGGTTTCCCCAAAACAAGCCCATCCCGATCAAATACATGGCATTATAGATAAATACTTTTCGGATGCTATAATCAGAAGTACCTAATGCTTTTAAGATCCCAATCATACGCGTACGTTCTAGGATAAGAACTAGCAATGCCACCACCATATTAATACCTGCCACAATAATCATAATAGCGATAATAAGAGCGATATTAAAATCAAACAACTTGACCCATTCAAAGATATTATGATTACGCTCTACAACAGTTATAGAACGTAAGAACGATCCTGAATTTTGATACACATCATTATTGATTTTTTGTACTTTATCAAAATCATCTACAAACACCTCAAAAGCACCTACTTCATCTTCCTCCCACTTATTGATACGCTGTATATGACGTATATCTGCCATGAGATATACCTTATCAAACTCTTGATACGCACTCTCATAAATCCCTACAATATCCAATCGTAAAGGTCGAGGCCGATCCGAATCATCGTCTATAAAAAAGATAAGTACCTTATCTCCTAAAGAAAAACCAAGTCTATTTGCTAGAAAACGGCTGATCATCATTTCGGTATTCACATCTTCTGTAAATATGGGCAAACGCCCTTCTACGAGATAATCGTCTATACGATTCCAGTCATAATCAGCGCCAAGACCTTTAACGAGTACGCCTTCAAAATCGGTTTCAGTACGTATAATACCCGCACGAGTCGCTACTGCTTGTACATGCGTTACTTCAGGAACCGCATCAAAATCAGGATAAAAATCTTGATATAAGGGTACAGGGTTTATCGTTTCCTGGCTGTTATTTCCGTCAAAATTAGACACGAGAATATCGCCATTAAAGGCAGATACTTTTTCTCTAATTTTCTTTTGTAACCCTAATCCGGTAGCAATCGCAATGAGCATCGCGATCATTCCAATCACAATCGCAATGATTGCGATTTTTATAATCGTAGTAGAAGCACTACTTTTATACGATGTTGCCCCACTTAAACGTTTTGCTATAAAATACTCCAGATTCAAAATGCAGATTCTTTTGTTCAAAAATACCTTTTTTTTAACGCTCTTTGTCTTAATTTCTTGTGGAAATTCGCAAAACACGAAACACAAAACGCGAAATACAAGTACAACTCAGGAGGTATCGTCTACTTCTAAAGATGCTGTATACGCTTTCGCGAAAGCGGACTCAGCCTCAACACAAACAAAAGACCAACAAGAACTACCTATTATCGTAGGTGCCAATCGAACCGCCGAATATCTGCCGTTATTACAAAACAAAAAAGTGGGTATTATCACCAATCAAAGCGGACTTATTTTTAAAACGAATATTCACAGCAAAGACCAAAGCACGCATCTGGTAGATTCGTTATTAAGCCTTAATGTCGATATTAAACGAGTATATTCTCCAGAACACGGATTCAGAGGAACTGCAGATGCTGGCGAAAAAGTAAAAGACGGGAAAGACCTTTCCACAGGATTACCTATTATTTCACTACACGGAAAAAATAAAAAACCTACAAAAAAACAGCTTGAAGGTATTGACATATTGTTGTTTGACATTCAAGATGTGGGGGTTCGTTTTTACACTTATATTTCTACACTTACCTATGTGATGGAAGCAGCAGCAGAAAAAGGAATTCCTGTCATTATTTTAGACAGGCCCAATCCGAATGCACACTATATAGATGGCCCCACATTAGAGCCAGAACACAGTAGCTTTTTAGGAATGCATCCTATTCCGTTGGTCTACGGAATGACGATTGGTGAATATGCACAGATGGTCAATGGAGAAAAATGGCTTACAGATGGGATTCAATGCGAGATTACAGTAATTCCGTTACAAAACTGGGATTATGACTCGCAGTATTCATTACCAACACGTCCTTCCCCTAACTTACCTAATGACAAGAGTATTAACCTCTACCCTAGTTTAGGCTTTTTTGAAGGAACACATATCAATGCAGGTCGAGGTACCGAAATGCAATTTCAAATTTTTGGCTCTCCCCTATTTCCGTCTGAATATTTTCCATTTGAATATACACCTCAATCTAATTTTGGTGCCAAAAACCCAAAAGAGAAAGGGAATCTATGTCACGGAATGGATTTACGTGACCAAGAATATCTCGCACGCGTGAACTTAGAATGGCTGGTAGAAGCTTACACAGCACATACCGACAAAGAAAATTTCTTTAAAACGGCAAGTTTTACCCTACATGCTGGTACTGAAAAGTTACAAGCGCAAATTATACGAGGTTATACCTTTAGAGAAATAAAGAAAGGATGGTATGCAGACATCGACAACTTTAAGACCATCCGAGAAAAATACCTTATCTATCAACAATAATAGCTATATCTTATGATGAAACATATATTCGCCATTTTTATACTCTTCTTTGCTACAATAGGGCATGCTCAAGATGAAGAAATAGTCATAGAAGCGATGATGGCACAAGGCTACGAATCCTATATAGAAGGTGATTATGAAACGGCTATCGCTGTGTATAAAAAAGCATTAGAGATGGATCCTTTTTCGGCGCTTGCCAATAGCCAAATTGCTATGAGTTATTTTAAATTAGGAGATTATGATAGCGCCATAGTGTATAGTGATAAAGTGATTCAGGATAATAATGATGCTAACTATGTACTTTCTTCGTACGTAACCAAAGGTTCTAGCTTAGATATCATAGGGGAAACAGATGCCTCTATCGAATTATTTAAAGAAGGCATTGAGAAATTTCCCAAAAGCAACTATTTACACTTTAATCTAGGTGCCAATTATTTCAAAATCAATGATGTGACCAATGCAGAGTATCATGCGGTACAAAGTGCAACCATAGCCCCAGGACACCATACTTCTCACTTTTTATTAGCACATATTAATCACAAACAAGAAGAAAAGATTCCAACACTGCTGACTTCTTTCTATTTTTTATTGGCAGAACCACATACAGAAAAGTCTGTAGAAGCGTTAGATATGGTATACACTAATTTTAATAGTGGTATTACAAAAGAGACGACAAAAGAAAGAACTCCTAAAAACATGAATAGTACCTTAGGAGCAACATCAGAATTTGGATCGGCTGAGTTGATGCTTTCCGTACTAGAAGCTTCAAAAAGTTTAGAAAAAAATAAGTATAAATCTGAAGACGAATTATTTATAGAAAACACGACCTCTTTCTTTACAATGCTTGGGGATACAACCAAAGAAACCGACGGTCTCTTAAAAGGGTTTTATATCCCGTTTTTTTATAAGTTAGCACAAAGCGATCATATGGAAACGTTTTGCCATTATGTGCAACAAAGCAAAAATGAAAACTCTATCGCTTGGGTTAAAGAACATGAAGAAAAAATAAACGCTATGTTTACATGGCTTAATAGTTGATAAAAAAACAGAGGGTTTCTGCTATGAAAATCCTTGAATTTATAATAAAACTACGTATATGAAAAAGATTAAGTTTTTAGCATTAGGTATGCTAGCCTCCCTTACAATGGTGAATTGCTCTGATGACCTAGATGATGTAGTCAGACCTGCAAGCAATCTAGAAATCTCACAATTTATATACAGAGGACTTAACTTCTGGTCCCTTTATAAAGCTGATGTGCCTGATCTTGCTAATGATCGCTTTGCAAGTGATGCAGAGCTCAATGATTTCTTAGATGATTTTGAATCTCCAGAGGCTACTTTTGAAGGATTACTCTCCCCAAATGATCGTTTTAGTATTCTTAGAGACGATTATATAGAATTAGAAAATGCACTTAGTGGGATTCGTCGTTCTACAGGAATGCGATTTGCATTGTTCAATGATCCTTCTGGTAACGGCAATGTATTTGGTTTGGTTCGTTTTGTCATTAACAATAGTCCTGCACAAGATGCAGGTGTACAACGCGGAATGATTTTTACAGGAATAGATGGCGTACAACTGACCAGTGATTCTGATCTTAGTGCTATTTTTGGTCAAGATGCGTATACATTGAACCTTGCTGATTATGATACAGCAACAGAACTCTTTACACTTAATGGTACAGATATTACACTCAATCAAATAGAACTGACCATCAATCCTATCCATACCGCCAGAACACTCACCGTAGAGGGGCAACAGATAGGCTATTTACATTATACAGGATTTACCAATGAGTTTGACGATCAGCTTAATAATGCATTTGCTCAATTTCAAGCAGATGGTGTCACTGATCTCATTCTAGACTTACGTTACAATGGAGGTGGTTCTATAGAAACTGCTAATGATCTTAGTTCGATGATTACTGGACAATTTAATGGGGAGTTATTTATTAGACAAACCTATAATGAAGATCGTAATCCTGATAATCAATTTGATCGTCGTTTTAACTCAAATATTGGAACGGGGAATGATGGCGCTGGCATCAATAGTTTAGGGCTAACCAGAGTCTATGTAATTACTACAGGAAGCTCTGCTTCTGCCAGCGAACTCATCTTAAGTGGTCTTGATCCATATATCGAAGTAATTCAAGTAGGTACTACAACTTCAGGAAAATTTGAAGGCTCTTTCTTACTATATGACTCGCCTAATTTTAGAAGAACAGATGCGATTAATCCAAACCATCGCTATGTGATGTTACCCTTAGTTTTACGCTCTGTAAATGCCAACGGACTCACCGATTATTTTGATGGTTTTACACCCGACATTGTGATTGGAGAAGACTTTGCAAATCTTGGCCAATTAGGCGTACAAGGAGAACCGCTACTCGATGCCGTTATTGATGAGATTCTTTTAGGAAGAAGTGCTGCTGCAAATTACAACACACGAGAATTACCCGCTGTATTCTACAGTGACCAAAATAATGTGTTATATCAGCGTATGTTGAATGAGTAAACTGTTTTTGTTTCCGCTTTCGCGAAAGCAAACCAAGAAATGTACCCGATGACAACCATGTGTTTTACGCATACACTGTGTATCATTTGAGAAACCGAGTCGCTGAATGAAAATAAAGAATTTCGGTTATATAATTCCATCCACAGATTTTGACATAATTCATCGTGGAAAAACAAATCTTAATCAAGAAATCATCCAATCTTCTGAATTGATTTTTGAGGGTAACGGAATGAGAACTCGAATAAAATTTGAACTTACAAAGGATAACCCTATTGACGAAATTGATTTTTTATTTATTCCTGAAACAAACATCCTCTTCTATCGTGGAATAATTGAATGGTCTGCTTTTGATTTGACTAAAAAAAGTATCGTGAGAAACGAAAGTGCGACACAATTACCTTGTTTTGAACGACGAAATAATGTCGTTATCATATATGATGATTTGTACGCAGAATCTGTAGATTTAAAAGCAAAACGGATTGATCAGGTTTCTATAGACCCACCCACTGAATTAGTTGAATATGATGATAGAATAGAATTTAACAGTCTTGTATATGGAAAACAAATTCTTAAATTAAAGAAATAAAAAGGTCGTATATTTTCACACGATACTGATAACAAACACCTAACTATGAAAATTCAATATTTCACCAATTTTGACGATGAAAAAGGATACCCAGCTTATAAACATATAGAAATTGACATCTCAGAAAATGCTACAATAAAAGAGCTTTTTCATAAAATTCAGGAAGTCGAAAACATTCCTCTTTGTAGAGAAATTGAATGGAATGGAAATGTACAGAAAATTGCTCCTTCATATTGTATATCAGATGGACCTGAATCAGGAACTCTCACTAGCTTACAAGATGAAGAGCTTGAAAAAAAGATTTCTGAATTCCCAAAAAATGGGCCTAATGGCGAGTTAAGTTTGTATTTAGATAATGACACTGGATTAATTGATTAAATTATGAAAATTCAATATTTTACCGATTATGACGATGAAAAAGGAGGATTTAATTATAAATATATAACTATAGATATTTCTGAGGACGCTACAATAAAAGAACTTTTTCTTAAAATTCATCAAATTGAAAACATTCCTAAATATAGAGAACTTACTTGGGATGGAAATACTGAAAAAATAGCTTGCAAGCATCTTTTTCTAAACAGTACTGAAGAAAATGATTATTATATTTTAAATGAAGAGGATTATCTAAAAAAGATTAGTGAGTTTCCTAAAAATGGTCCCAATGGGGAATCAAGTTTACAACTAGATAACGAAATAGGACTTGCTAATTAAATTAGATCATACAGCTACCCTTAATATACAAGAAGTACGTCATCAATTACATCTTGGGAAACAGCTCGTTCTCATTAAAAATTTCCCCTTAGATGATTTGTATCTTGAAAACTTCATTTTGAAACTAGGCAAGCCTGTATTAGAAGCCAGAAATATCAAAGGCAAAAGTGTTTTTGATGTAGAAGTCTCTAAGCACAATGATTTTTTTAAATCTATTGCCAATTCAAACCTAGACTTCCCGTTACATACAGATTGTTCTGACTTTCATCCAATTCCTAATAGTATTGCGATGTTATGCGTTGAGCCAGCCCATAAAAAACAAGGAATTAGTCATTTTGCACTTTTAGCAACCATCTTAGATACACTAAGTGATGCAGAAAAAAAAGAGCTAGTACAAAAGCAATGGACGTTCAGAAATAAACAACGCCCTATTCTTCTTCAAGAAAATAATACCTATAAGATCTGTTATGATAGAATAACCATCGAATCTTTTTCTGAAGTTAGCCCCAAAGATCTTGAACTTTTAAATAAACTTGACACGCTTTTTATAGCATCCTCTTTCTCAATGCTATTAGAAAAAGGAGATCTAATTTTATTTAGAAATGATCTCATGCTACATGGAAGAGGAGGTTTTGATATAGACACCAAAAGATTACTCAAAAGAGTAAGATTTCAAATTGATTGATTAAATAATAAAACACAAACATCCATAAAAAAGAAAAACGCGAGTATGCCCCCTATTGCATCCTCGCGTTTTCTAATATAAGTAGATAAAATACTTATGGGTTTACATACACATTATCAGGAATGATCCCTGCATTTAATGTGGTTGTTAATGTATTGTCTTGTAAATTATAAATCTCTAAGGTTCCGTTACTAGCAAAATCTCCTGCATTACATCCTATTAATGTTGCGCCATTATTCACGACAAACATATTAAAAAAGTTCACACCAGAAAGCTCAGGTGTTGTTGGTACTTCAAAACTAGCTGTTGTTGTTTTAAAAACATCCCCTGCTAAGAAATAATAAAGATCATCTCCATTAATATTTAAATAGTTAGGGTGATCCGTCATTCCAAAAACAAATGTGGTGATGATCTGATTACTCGCTGTATTGATACGTGTTAATGTCCCTCCAGTTTCATTTCCTGTAAATGCTGGACTTCCTCCTGATAATACCCATAAATCTCCATTGGTATCCAACTGTAGTGAATTAGGTACATCCCCTACATTAATGGTACTCGCTACCATATCTATCGTTGGGTCAATAACAGTTACTATATTATTCACACCAAAACCACCTTGGTTTGCCACATACAAATTAAAACGATCAAAAAGCATTTCTTCTGG
>CAKZKZ010000522.1 GCA_937124495.1 uncultured Dokdonia sp.
TACAATATCAATGATATTAAGATTTATAGTGACTCCTAGGGATTCATTATTGGCTTCATTGGTCTCGGTGACAATACCATCACCGGTACCGTCATCATCTACAACAGCGATGACATTAAAAATATCAGGAATTCCATTAGGAATTGTAAGTATGATCGTTTCAGATACGGATTCATTGGGTAACACTTCTGTCGCAGTTGTTGCTGTACTTATGAGTACTCCATTCACATAAAATGCAATAGGAGTCCCTACAGGCAAAGGATCTGTTCCTAGATTGGATACAGTATAGGTAAGGGATACATCTCTACTACCACACGTCACATCAAATGCATCTATGGCAATCACTCCATCTGGAAGCTGACTATTTAAGACGGTAATGATATTATTAATCATCACAAAATCTTGTCCAGAGGTAAGCATAATCGTCGCAGAGGTATCTCCTATGTTGATATTGTTTTCTATACTATAAAAATCAATATCCATATTATATAGATCATCTTGACCTGTAAAACTATTAGTCCCATTAAACTGATTATTTGCTGGATTTAATGGCGGATTACTGAGCACATTTCCATTAATGGATAACGTTTCGTTAACAGAAATTCCTGCATCGCCTTCCCATGCGACAAAACCAATCCGTGCATTTTCATTATCTAATACATTAAGATTTTCAAGTTCTATCGTGAGTTCGTTATTAAGCTGGGACACATTCTCCAATCCATCAAATACATTGACAAGATTCAAAGGGAGATCTGGGTCTTCAAAAATCACAGTCATTGCCCACCCAGCAAAGTTGGTGCCTGTAGGACAAAATGGTGGAATTACTCCCGTTAAGTCTAAATCTCCAAAGGTATATTCTCCAGACCCTGTTTCTTGAACGATGGTTGTGACATCTATAAATCCTGCAAAAAACACACGATCTGCATCTATTTGATCTGCAAACGTACGCTCTGCCGTGAGTGGGATGTCATTAAGTGTAATATCAAAATCTCCTGTCCCTGAGCCTGCCCAGTATAAATAAGCAGCTTCTACGGTCTGATCGGGCTCCAATACTAGAGTAGCAGTACTCTCTGTAAGAATCTCACAAGGTGCACCTGCTCCATTCTCTGCTGTATTGAGTGTGTTTCCTATGGCAGTATAATCAAAACGTCCTGCAAAAATGGTAAACTGCGTTATTTCTTGCGCCTTTAAAAAAGGCGAAATAAATAAGAATAAAAGTAGGATTCTATAGTAGTTTTTTTGCATAACTGCCTAGTATCCTATAAATGTACCATTTCTTTTTTTTATGCTCAATATCAAAATCTCCTCAATGTATATATATTTCGCTTTCGCGAAAAAAGTCAGGAATCAGGATCGCTACGCTACAAGAGTCAAGACGACTTTATAGCCCTAATTCATGATTCCTTTCATATCTAGAGCTCTTTTTTCTGCTTTCGCGAAAGCGTAAAAACAAATAGTATGCTATAAAAAAAGAGCCAAGACTTATACTTTAGTCTTGACTCTTTTGTATTTTAAGTCGTTTTACAATCAAAGATTTATAACAATTAGCCCCTAAAGCAACAAAGGAAAAACTAATTAATAGAAGTGTAATACGTAAGTCTAGCTCCCAAAAACTATAAAGAAATGTACTAGATGCAATTAAGAAAAGGTGTATTACTGAAATAACAAGGTCTGTTTTAATTTTTAAAAAATGTAATAATAAATAGACTCCAAAAAATATAATAATTGAGACAGAAGGAATATCATCAATCCAGGTGCGTAAAACACCCAATTTCCACCCCATAGTCTCATTAACATCAAAGATACCAGTGAAAATTTTTCCTATTAGATTAAATCCAAAGAATGTCAATAAAGTCAAAATTGACATTCCTTTTGTTAATGGTTCTCTATACTTTTCTAAAAATGTAATTATTGCCATACAGTTGATTAGTATAATAGGTTTTAAATATGTTACAAAAAAAAGAGTCAAGAATCAGGATCGCTACGCTAGAAGAATTAAGACTATATGATGGTCATGACTCTTGATTCCTTTCATATCTTGATTCCTTTTTTTTCTGCTTTCGCGAAAGCGAACAAGCTATTCATTAATCATAAAAAAAGAGCCAAGACGTTACTATAGTCTTGACTCTTGATTCTTTTATATTTTAATTCTTTTTATGCTTTCGCGAAAGCATAAAAACTATAGGTCACGTTTTTTAAGTAATGCTAAAGATCCATAAATGAATAGGAAGATCCATACAGATACGATGGCAATTTCATACCAGTATACCGTAGAGTCAAAACCTATATCCGTTTGTAATTGGTTGGCAGCAGATTGGATAACATTCAATCGTGTAAACGGCTGCTCTATGAGGTTACTCATAGATTCTAATGGCAAGAACTGAACAACAGAAGAACGTAATCCCTCTATACTATATGTGTTTTCAAAGTAGAGTGTGATTAACTGTATAATCCCTTCTATAAAGTACCAGAAAAGTAAAAAACCAATGGCAAATGCAGATCGTTTTATTAAAATTCCTAAGAATAAACAGAAAGAGAAAAAGCCAACTAGTTTTAAGAAAAACGCAAGCAAGTATTCTAAATCCTGTGTGACAATACTAAACTCATTAAAGTCTGAGAAAGAGTACCCTAAAACAATACTCAACACAAAAACAAAGAGGGTAGAAATCGCTGAAAAAACAACAACTGTAATAAATTTAGAAAGTATAAATTCTTTTTTACTCAATCCATCTATCAGATTTTGTTTTAAAGTCCGATTACTATACTCATTTGCGGTCATAGATACAATCACAACGGCTAAGAAAAATTTAAGGATCGCGGCGATATAGGTATTGAAATGCCATATATACGGGAAGTTAAAAATTCCTTGATCTGCTAATCGAAACTCGGCTCCAAAAAGATTAAACTTTATAGAGGCTAAAAGTGCAATAGCTGAGAGTAATATAAAATATCCTAAGATTAATACTCTCGAGGTCTTATTATGCTTGAGTTTATAATATTCTATCGTTAAAAGTCGTAACATGGCGGTTTAGTTTAGGTTGTTAGTCAATTGTAAGAACTGCTCTTCTAAGCTTTCTTTACGTTGTACAAGATGGCTAAGAACAATGCCTTGCGCATGCAGTTGGCTATTCAGTTCTTTCGCGCTAAGCGGTGTTTTTAAGAACCCCGTAATCAAATCGCCTTCTGTTTTCACCTCTCCAAACATAGGATTGTTTTTAAGGTAAGTGACCAGTTTTTCACTATCATCACATTTCAATTCAAAGAAACCATGACTTGCATTCATCGCATCAACACGACCTGAGTATAGCTTTACTCCTTTACGTAAAATGACGACATGTGAACATACTTTTTCTACTTCATCAAGTAAGTGAGAGGCCAGTAAAATAGTCGTACCTGCTCCCGCAATCTTTTTTATGATCTCTCGTATTTGATGAATTCCTTGAGGGTCCAAACCATTGGTAGGTTCATCAAGAATTAAAATCTCTGGATCATTTAATAAGGCAGATGCAATAGCCAAACGCTGTTTCATCCCTAAAGAATAGGTTCTGAATTTACTATCCTTACGATCTAATAAGCCTACAACTTCTAGCTTTTCGTCTATCTTATCTTTAGATACTCCTTTAATTTGACATACCAACCCAAGATTCTGGCTTGCTGTCATATATGGATAAAAATTAGGACGTTCTATAATAGCTCCTACTTTTTTAAGTGCGTTGTGTGTAGAATCTGATCCGTCAAACCAGTGATAATCTCCTCTAGTAGCATTTACAACATTAAGTACCATTCCTAAAGTGGTTGATTTTCCACTTCCGTTAGGTCCTAAAATACCGTATACATTGCCTTTCTCTATGGTAAATGAAAGATCATTTACCGCGCGTACCGAGCCATAGTGCTTGGTAAGCTTGTTTAATGTGAGTATTGTTTCCAAAAAGATGTTGTTTTTTGATTGTGTTATGTAAACAAGACGTTAAAGCCTAGCAATTGTTACATCTCTTCCTTATATTGAGTTTCAAACCTACGTTATGGAAGAAAAGTTAATGTCAAAAAAAAAGCCTGCATATCCCATAAGCGAAAAGCTTCAAGACTTTCTTAACAAATAT
The DNA here is from genome assembly GCA_937124495.1 of uncultured Dokdonia sp. GTDB lineage: Bacteria > Bacteroidota > Bacteroidia > Flavobacteriales > Flavobacteriaceae > Dokdonia. The sequence continues at coordinate 4,101 of CAKZKZ010000522.1, forward strand.
AATAGAGATATTAAAATTTCTGTCTCTTATGATGATCTTTTACGTTTTGCAGGTGGTATAAATCTATATGATCAACATGATAATGATACTTTATGGTTAAGAGTATATTATGCTGAGCATGAAAGAGAAGAGATCATGGACAGTTTAAAACGTGTCTATACGGTGCTTCATTCTGATGGTAATGAAGAAATTCTTCCTTTTCTAGAAGTTGCTTCTATAGATTACTGCTCTTTTGGAAACTCAAGGCCTTTTCGCGTTAAGATTAAAAATATTTACAATGACAATTACATCCATTTTTATGTAAAAAGAGCTGATGCGAGTAGAATATATGGACTAGAATTAGAGCATATCTTATCACCTAATAGGATTAACTTTTTAATCTACTCAAACACACTTATTGAAGAACATATCGCTGGAATACCAGGAGATGAATTTATCAAAAATTATCTTGAAGATTGTGATGATGTCGGGAAAGCTCAAATCGCTAAAGAATTTGTCAAGTTTAATGAACGTTGTACCATACTCCTCCTTGGTGATATGCGTTCCTATAATTATGTGGTGATTCCAACTCATGACTTTGACCATATCAAATATAAAATTCGTGCTATAGACTTTGACCAACAATGTTATGAAGGGAAGCTTAAAGTATACAAACCTCACATTTTTAAAGAAAACTTTAAAATGGTAGATCTAGTTTCAAAGATGTTAAGCACAAAAATGATTGAACTATATAGAAACGAAGAACGTTCTGTACTTGCAAAACGTATTATTGCCTCGCGTTCACGCCTTAAACAACTCATGGCGTGCATGACAATAGATCAAATTTCTACACCAGAAAACCTCCACCAATTGCGTACAGAGTTATACGAGTATACCAAAGACTTGAAATTTAAACGCTCCAAATCTATGGGGCACATCGTAAAAAGTGCCTTAGAGTTTGTAAGTCGTAATTATGAAGATGTGAGCCTTAAAAGGTTAATGCAAGATCGACCTTAATTCTGTTCTTTATTAAAGTACACTAAATAGTAGTACATCTGTTTTTCTTCATCCCACCCTTTTTCAACAAACTTTTCTGCGCTCTCAGGATTAATAAAATCAAGTTTGATCTGAATGTTTGTATCTAATTGAATAAGGTTTTTGATTTTTTTACGCTGTGTACTTACCGCTTTATTACTAATAGGAAACTCAGTTAAGTCTTCTATTTTGTATTTTGGAGCCTGTTCTGTTTTATAATGCTTAAACTCTGGTATTAAATCAGGATTATCCAATACTTCATTAACAAAAGCATTTTCGTCAAAAGCATCATTCTTTGCAAAGTGATTCACCGCACGGTTCATAAATAACACTTCTTCTTTTTTATCTTCGGCAGGCAGCACAACATCTTTTGCAAAATCTTGACAAAATTTTAAATACTTCTTTGTGTAAAAATTATCATCTTCAAAAATCTCTACGCCTAAGAAATTCTCAAGCCAGTACTTCGTATCATACCTATTAGAATCTACCGAAAGTATTTTATACCCTTCTTCTACTTTATGATTAATAATCAAGCAACCTTTATCTAATTTATTAAGATTGATTCCTTGCTCTAAAAGCATTTCAAGGTTAGAACCGCTTTCGCGAAATTGTAAAAAATCTTGCTTTAACTCGCTTTTAAAAATACCAATAGCATCGGTCTTAATATTATCGATCATCACATTATCTAAATGTGCTATGTATAATTCTCCAGCTTTGATATGTGGATGCTCACTTTGCTCATACAAATGTTTTGCAATCTCTTCAGATAAAAGGTGCGTTGCGCCAGGGTTTTCAAAAACCTTTTGAGCAATCCCAAATAATGTATGAAATTCTAAATCTGATTCATGATCAAAACGATAGTAATTTTCTTCTTTTTCCCTAAAAGGCTTAAAAAAGAACTCCTTAATCAAAGGAGTAATCTCATCACTTAACGGATACGGATCATTAGACACAAAAAGGCCTTCTGCTTTACTTTTATTACCTACTCTATGGATAGAAAGTGACTCTATTTGTGTACTATATAAATTAATCATGTAATTGGTTTGTTGTTGGTTACCTCAATATATGAATGTCATTTTTGTAAAACCACTCCATTATTTAAGAAAAATAAAATATACGTATTAACTAAATATGATTAGTTCCAGTTTTGATCAAAATTAAGATCATCAAGATCGTCTATATCTAGGCCGTCTTCAAACTCGATACCATCATCGCCCTCGTCTGCTTCAAATGTAATATCTGGAGCTTGGTCAGGAATCTGCCCATGTACAAACATAAGATTTGGGTAAGTCATCCCTTCTTCACGCTCGGCAATCTCTCCTAACTCTACCATAAAACGCCACATGCTCATAAAGTCATACACATACAGCATACGAGTTTCTACTTCACTAATGACATCCTCGACAAACGTCTCACTCATTAAACGTACATCTGTTGTACCATCACTCATATCAAAAAGGGAAATCTCTTGACCTTGATTCCACTGATCATCACTTTGATAAAAAGAAGCCATCTCTCCACCATCAAATCCAAAAGACTGATTAATGGCATTGTGTAAATCTTCAAGACTCGCCTGCTGATCAATCTCTAAGTCTCTAAATACATCTTCCTCCGTATCCAAAATGACTCTAAAACGATATATCATATCCTACAAATTTTTGGTCTGTAAAGATACTAATACCATTAAGAGTATAGATACTGTAGGGGTAAGAAGTTATTAAGAGTGTTTGAATGATTTCATATTCTTTATAGATATCATCATAAAGTTCTGAAAAAGAAGAAGGATATATCTCCATAGTACCCTTACTAACAAATCAAAAAATACAGTAAGCAGAAGCTTTTAACAAGAGACCTACATCTTAAACCTGCTATATAATTTCTTAATTAGGAATGAACATCATGTGAATTTTATATATTTTGTAGGAATAATCTTTATAATTTTGTGGTTAAATATCGTTGATTTACACAAAACACACTATCTTTGTAGTCCCAAATCAATATCTCACATCATTATGACAGAAATAACTCTTTTATACTTTCGACAATACTTTGTTCATTTTACAAAAAATATTACATAGAAAACTCCTATGTAATACTATATCGTTTACCATCCAATAACTATAGTGAACATCTCTCATCTAAACGCTTTAAAAAGTGTAATCAATGTGGGTAACAAAATTCAATATAAGTAACAGATGAATGTTATTTAATTCAATTTTATAAAATCACTTTTGTTTAAAAACGATACGTTGTAAACAGTTTCTATTTTTTTATCCCCCAAATCAAAAAAATTATGATATCCTCCAAATTATACAAGTTATCCTTAATTCTATTCATTTTTATATTCATTTCATGTTCTGAAGAGACTGACGAAGAAGAAAATGGTATTGAAAATGCACCTCCATCTTATGAAGTAAATATATTAACTCTCGGGGATTCAAGAGTACAAGGAAATAGGCCTAATCATGAAAGTTATCGTTTTGAACTTTGGAAAAGTTTTATTCAAAATAACTGGACTGTTGATTTTTTAGGTCCTAATATAGATACAAGTGAATATCCATTAGTAGAAGGTTTAGGCTTTGATAATGAACATGGTGGTGTAGGTGGATATACCACAAAAAGTGTATTATCCTCATTAGAAGAAACCCTGGCTAGTGTAGAAATGCCTGATGTTATTTTATTAGGAATTGGTGGTAATGATTTAGTTAGAAATATTGCTAATGAAGAGGCGATTCAAAATATACATGGAATTATAGACATTTTACAAGATTACAACCCAGACATAACTATTTTTATAGAACAAATTGCACCAGCAGTATCTGAAATCTATAATGAGGAGAATATATTAATTTTTAATAGTTTTAATGAAGCTATATTAACCGTTTCAGAAGAACGTACAACAGAAGGTTCTAGTGTAATCTCTATCGATATGGCAGAAGGGTGGAATGACATTTTACTGGCAGATGATGTACATTATAATGCATTAGGTGCTAAATTTGTTGCTGACAAATACTTTGATGCTATAGATGAGGAAATGTAACATAATATCTCCCATTTGAATAACAGAAATTTTAAATATACTCTTGAACAAAAGGGATATGCTATTTTAGATCATTTGTATTCAAATCTTGAAATACAGCAGATAACCACTTGTATACAAGAAGCTACTCAACATGGAGAAGGCTTTTTAAAAACTAATGATTTATTTGCGGTACGACAGCTTTTAAAAAATATACCTCAACTTAAAAGAGTACTATGTAATGATAACCTTACTTCATTACTATCAAGTATATACACACATCCATATTTCTTAACCAAAGCAATTTACTTTGACAAACCTCCAAACTCTAATTGGTTTGTTCCTTACCATCAAGATATTAGTATTTCTGTACATCAAAAAATAGATTCAGAATATTATAAAAACTGGACCTACAAGAAAGGTCAGCATGGTGTACAACCACCCTTGAAAATCCTTAAAAATATAACAACCGTTAGAATACATCTAGACGACACTACAGCGTATAATGGTGCTTTAAAAGTAATCCCATCTTCACACAAAAGAGGAATTATCAGGACAGATCAAAAGGAATGGGATACACATACAGAATACGTTTGTAATGTTCAAAAAGGAGGTGTAATGCTTATGAAACCTCTAACATTACATGCCTCTAATAGAACCACAAACGGCAAACAAAGAAGAGTTATCCATTTAGAATTTTGTGATCAAGCACTAGAAGCACCATTAGAATGGTTAGAGTTCCAGAACATCTAATTTCTTTATTTTTCATATCATAACGTTAAACCTATTTTAAAATCTATTGTTCATCAATTATAGATAGTACCTTAGGCGCATTCTCTTTAAACTTATTCCCATGTGTAAAAAAGTACTCCTTTTAAGTATATGCCTGTTTTCTATTTCGCTTCAAGCGCAAGACCTCACTTTTGAAGAATACAATCCTACCTCTACACTTGTCGTTCCTGGAGCCATTGTAAAAAAAGCAAAGTTTCCATTTATAGATGTGCACGGTCATCAATACCGAATGCCTAATCAAGACCTTTCCCCTGTCATTGCAGCAATGGATACGCTTAATATGGGAATTATGGTCAACTTGAGTGGTCGTTCAGGAGAAGATTTACAAAAATCAGTTAAAAATATTGCCGACCACTACCCTAACCGTTTTGTCGTATTTGCAAATATTAATTTTGAAGGTGTAGGAAAACCTGGGTGGACCGAAAAGACAGTAAGTCAATTAGAAAAAGATGTCCAAAACGGCGCTAGAGGATTAAAGATCTATAAAAGTTTAGGACTCCGTCATAAAGATGTAAATGGGAAAAGAGTTGCTGTAGACGACCCCCGTCTAGATCCTATCTGGGCATTATGTGGTAAACTTGGTATTCCTGTGTTAATACATACAGCAGATCCAAAACCATTCTGGGATGAGTTTAATGCTGATAACGAACGTTGGTTAGAGTTAAAAACACGCCCAAATAGAAAAAGAGGGCCTGATAACCCTGCATCTTGGGAAACGTTGATTGCTGAGCAACACCATATGTTTAAAAAACATCCTAACACTACTTTCATCAATGCACATATGGGATGGTATGCAAACAACCTTCCTAAGTTAAGTCAGTTACTAGATGAAATGCCAAATATGAATGTAGGCATTGGTGCCATCATAGCCGAACTAGGAAGACAACCTCGGCAAGCCAAAGCATTCTTTATCAAATATCAAGATCGTATTCTATTTGGGAAAGACAGTTGGAAACCAGAAGAATTTCCAACGTATTTTAGAATCCTAGAAAGTGATGATGAGTATTTCCCATACCACAAAAAATACCATGCATTCTGGGCAATGTACGGACTAGACTTACCAGATGATGTTCTAAAGAAAGTATACTACAAAAACGCATTACGTATCGTTCCTGGACTTGATACAACCTTATTTCCTAAATAAGATTTTGTTAAACTTTTTTAAATACTCGTTAAACAAAATGAATATTTCATATTTTAGAAGTATAAAATTCCCTAATTATGAAATTTTTAAAGCTTGTTTTTTCTGTTATTTGCCTATCTCTGGTTGGATTATTTAGTACTTCATGTGGATCTGATGATGATGAAGCTACAGAAATTACACCTATAGTTCAAGAGCCTCAACGCACATTGATTCCCGACGCTGCTTTTGAAACTGCTCTTATAACATTAAATTTAGATAATGAATTAGATGGATCTGTAGTAACAGAAAACATTAAAGATGTCATGGATCTAGTACTCAACGAAAAAGGGATTTCTGACCTTACTGGCATAGAAGATTTTACAAATTTGTATAATCTATGGCTTAATGATAATACCATTGCTGAGATAGACTTATCTCAAAATAATAGGGTGAAATTTATTTTTATTGAGAACAACAACCTTTCTGAAATTCAAGTAAATAATATGCCTAATTTGGAGAAGCTTGAGTTAAGTGGAAATACTATTTCAGCCATAGATGTAAGCAATAATCAGCAACTTCAGTTCTTAGTCTTAGATGATAATACAATTACTGCTTTAGATGTGTCTAACAATCCTGAGCTATTTACTTTAGAAGTACGTAACAACCCTCTTGACTGTATTAAAGTAAGTGAATCTCAACTTTCAAATACACCTGCAAATTGGGTAATCGACGAGAATGACACCTTATCATTAGAATGTAATTAACTTATTACCAATGAAAATCACGATCTTCAACCTTCAGGTCTTCACGTACTAAATAGTCTGTAATTCTTCGACGTTTATTAAACTGCTTGTGTAAAAAAGAAATCGTAAGAGAGTCTTTACTTAGATACAAGATTTTAAAAAACTTCTCATTCGACTCCTGCCCCATCAATTTAGGAATTTGATCACTCGTAAGTTTCAAATACATATCTCCTTTTTCAGAAGTTGTAATTTCCCATGTGGCTTCCAAAGAGGGACCACAATTTCTAAGTGTTCCATTGTTATCTTCCACCGTTCCGCTGGACTTTATACTGAGCGCTGCCGAAGTACGAAAGCGTTGCCTGTATCCCAAAAAGCAACCTTCCATATTCATTCTGGTCTTCCCATTATATCTCCTTGCAATTTTCCAAGATTTCACAGAATCTGCAGTTAATAGATGTACCGCATTTTCAGGAACAATATAAGGTTCTGGTGGTACCTCCTCCTTACAAGAAATCAAAACACTCATCAAGATAATACACAAAACGATAATTTTATTCATAGCTCTAAAATACACATTCTATATATTGAATTTATCTTAACTTCAATTAGAAAGTATCAATAGATACAATACTACAAATTATTTGTAGTATTGTATCTTAGTAAAAATCACATCTATGATGAAATCATTTTTCACCATCCTTCTATTAGTCATATCAATGAGTTGTCAAAAAAACATCTCTCAACAATCAGATATGACTACAACAGCTTCTGGGCTGCAATATAAAATTCTCAAAGAAGGTACTGGAGAAGGGGCTAAAATAGGCCAAGATGTAAAAATACACGAGAGTACTTCTTATCGAGATGGAACGCTCATTTTCTCTTCTGAAAATATGGAACCTATACAATTTACCCTTGGAGGTAAGATCGTCATTGAAGGTGTAGATGAAGGCATACGAGGTATGAAAAAAGGAGAAATTCGTAAACTTATTGTCCCTACTTCTCTTAGTAAACGCTCTAGTTATCCTCCTATTTTATCTAAAGACTCTATCCTAGTATACAAAATAGAGCTTATTGATATTTTATAATAAACCAAAAATCTATTCTCAGCGGAAAGTAATTATATCAAAGACACCGTCTAAAAAATAAAAACAAGCCTCGTTTAAACATAGTCAAAAACTTTGATTCTTCACCAAATTAGTTTGACTACTCCTACATTTAACCTAAAAAAGTTTTAATTCATTTTTTGGAATGTTTCTTTTTAATTATTTAGATTTTAAAGTTGTAAATTTAATTTCATTTAATACATACATTTTGAATATTATCGAAACGTTTTACACCGCTTTTGCGGCACAAGATCCAGAAGGGATGGTCGCATGCTATCATAAAGACATTCATTTTGAAGATCCTGGCTTTGGTGTTCTTAAAGGAGAAAGAGCAGGTCAGATGTGGCGTATGCTATGTGGTTCTCAAAAAGGCAAAGAATTCCATGTTACTTTTTCTGATATTACGTATCAAGAAGAAAAAGGAACAGCACACTGGGAAGCGCAATATAATTTCAGTAAAACTGGAAGAAAAGTCCACAATAAAATAGATGCATCCTTTGAGATGAAGGACGGAAAGATCATCAAACATATTGATTCTTTTAATCTTCATTCGTGGGCTGGTCAAGCACTAGGATTTAAAGGTAAACTACTAGGAGGCACTGGATTTTTTAAAAAGAAATTACATGCACAAACGAAGCAAGCACTAGATGCTTTTATTGCAAAACAAAACGAGTCGCTTTAAGCGACTCGTTTTGTTTTATATCAATAGTAAGGTAGCTACCTATCGGCTATAATTAGGCGCTTCTTTTGTAATCGTTACATCGTGAGGATGACTTTCATTAATTCCGCTGGCAGTAATCTTTATGAAACGGCCATTCTCTTTTAATGCTTCTATAGTACCTGCTCCACAATATCCCATTCCTGCTCTTAGTCCTCCTACAAACTGATGGATACTTTCATTAAGTTCTCCTTTATAAGGTACACGACCTACAATTCCTTCTGGAACTAGTTTTTTGATATCATCTTCTACATCTTGGAAATAACGGTCTTTTGATCCTTGTTTCATCGCTTCTACAGATCCCATACCACGATATGATTTGAACTTACGCCCTTCATAAATGATGGTTTCTCCTGGAGACTCTTTAGTTCCTGCAAGTAATGATCCTAACATCACACAGTCGGCACCTGCAGCAATAGCTTTAGGAATATCTCCTGTATATCGTATCCCACCATCGGCAATAACTGGAACACCAGATCCTTTAATCGCTGCAGCACATTCTAACACTGCAGAAAACTGAGGAAATCCTACCCCAGCGACTACACGAGTTGTACAAATAGATCCTGGTCCTATCCCTACTTTTACAGCATCGGCTCCTGCTTCTACAAGGTATTTTGCGGCATCACCAGTTGCTATATTACCTACCACACAATCCAAGTTTGGATAGGATGCTTTGACAGCTTTAAGCACTTCGACCACTCCTTTTGTGTGACCATGTGCTGTATCAATGACAATAGCATCTACTCCTGCTTTTACTAAAGCACCAGCACGCTCTACTGCATCTCCTGTCACTCCTATAGCAGCTGCTACACGTAAACGCCCAAAAGAATCTTTATTAGCATTAGGTTTAAGTGTC
>CAKZKZ010000523.1 GCA_937124495.1 uncultured Dokdonia sp.
AGAAGAAGCACCAGCGGTAAAACAAACAGAAATAGCAACTGAAATAGCCCCTATAGAATCCCCTGAAGCTTTAGAAGAAGTTACGGCAGTAATAGAGATGATCTCTGATGATTTTCCGCTTCAATTAGGCAGTAAGGGGCAGAGAGTATTTGCCCTTCAAAAATACCTTTTAAGACATCACGGTTGGGGCGGTGCAGTAAGCGATGAGTTTGATCAGAACTTAGCTAATAGAGTTTTGCATCTTTTAAAGGTTGATCAGATTGATCAGGCGTTATTTAAAAGACTCATGCGAAAAAATAAAAGAAGAAGGTAATGTCCGAAAACAAAAAAAGAAACGGCGGTCTTTTAAATGCACTGATTGACAAAGATGGAATTAAAACCGAAGTAACCCTTACCATTACCAATACTACAGCTACTAAGGTAGCTCTTACCCTACTTATCTCAGGAATCAGTCTAATTGGAATGGCAAGATTACTTAAAGAGGTATTTCCAAGTAAAGAACTTACTGCCATTAAATCGGACGTGTCTGAGATTAAAAGCATATTAAATAAATAAAAAAAACGAAAACTATGATCACAAGTATCGAATATCTATTTGATTATTTAACAAGCCTTGATTGGGGGTATATTATCACATTTATACTCATCTCACATTTAGTAAATCAAACCAAAATAACAGCATGGGTTTTTAAAGTTTCCAATGTTAAAATACCTACCCGATATAGAGTATTACTTATAGGTATCGGATATGGCATTTTAGTATATCTCTTGAGAGGCTATGATGCATCTAAAATAGAATGCTTATTTCAATCTTTTGTATTTGCTATGGTCTTTCACAAGCTTGTTGTAGACAAACTTTTTGCTGTATTAAAATTAAACCCAGTAGAACCAAATTATGATGACTATAGTGAAGAATAATTGGAAACTACTCACAGGGATTGTTCTTGTCATTGTATTAGTTAGCACTTATTTGTTTTCAGATGATAACTTACAAACCACAACATTCCCTGACTTATTAGAACAAGAGAATAAAGAACTGTTTGCTTTGAATACAGCACTCGACACCAAGGTGCAAGATTTAAAAATACAAGCAGAAAACTTACAGGAAATCATTAACGAGAAAGATCAGCAGATCTATTACTTAAAACGAACGTTAGATGAAAACATTAATCGTATTAATAACTATTCTATCCTTGAGTTGGAGCGGTTTTTCACAAGGCTTAAAACCGATAGTATACCCCATTGATGGGGAATCCTACTTTTGTTTTACACAGTGGCAATCCAAATATATTGCCAAGACTTTTGAAAAAGCAAAACTCCAAAAAGGAATTATCAATCTATTAGAAGCCCAAAAAAAGGAGTTACTCCTATTACAAGAAGTAAAGGATTCCACCATTCTATTTTTAGAAAATAAAAATGCCAATCAATCCCTAGTGATTGATAACAAGAACTTAGCCCATAAAGCGCTTATAATCGATAACAAAGCGCTTACAAAAAAAGTAAAAAGACAAGGATTTAAAAACACCGTCTTTGGTGGGGCAATTCTTGTCTTGGTAGGAGTATTAATCATTAAATAAAAGCCTATGTCAATTTCAGGATATCAAAGTGATGCCTCACAAAATGGAGGCTCTCAAATATCACAAAATAGTGTTACACTACACGAAATTTTACCAGAGCATCTAAGTCCTATTCTTACCCACTCTGCTTCTTATAATACCTATAGCCTTATTAATGAGAATTTGATCATTGCAAAGGACATTAGATTAAGCCCTAATACCCCTGAACTAGAAATTGGGGATTGGCTTGTAAGCTTGCCTGCTCCATTAATAGATCAGGGCAATCATACAGGAACCTTGTTTAGTATAGGATGGAGTCAGTTTTTCTATTCTATAGATATAGATGGAAGAGTCACTATAAGCGGAACATTTGTAAATGATCAGGATGAATTGATTTTAAATATAAACCCATACATCGTAGAGCTTCCGCTTCGGTTTAAAACCTTTGGAAGTCCTTTTTAGATCAGGTAAGTAATAAGATACTCTCAAAAGAATTTTAAAAATATACAGTATGGATTTTGCAAAAATTATAATTGTCATATTTAGCGCTACGGGGTTTTGGAAACTCATAGAGCTATTAATACAATTTAAAAGTCAAAATCGCTTAAAGAATGCAGAAATACACAACTTACAAGTACATGATAACAGTGTTATCATTGAAAATTATAAGATGTGGTTTGACAATACAGAAAAGCGATTAAAAGAGCTAGAAGATAAGAATACAGAAATGACAATAACGATTTCAGAACAGCGAAAAAAAATTGAAAAATTAGAAAAATATGTAGATCAGTTAGAAGAAGAAATCAAACCTTATAGAACCTCCTCAGATGAATGAAAATAATGGGAATACCCTGCTTAATGTTGTTTTTGGAATTTTTATGATTGCTAGTATCATAAAGGTAGGGATCGAATTAAAGGATCGTTATAGAAAGGGAAATGACGACCATAAGAAAGAATAAAGATGATTTCTAATCATAAACATATTTATGTAGGTATTGGAACAGTAGCACTCCTAGTGGGTGGTGCTGTTTTAATACGTTATTTAACCCAATCAAAAGTAAAAAAAGTGGCGAGTAACGTAGACTTTTCTGTTTTTGATAGCAAGGATATAGCGGGTTCTGGACGGTGTATAGATAGATCACTTTTAAAACGATTGCTAGTACTCGAAAAAAGAACAGGCTATCCGGTGCTTAAAAATATCAACTCGGCAGTACGGAGTCATTTTTGGAATAAAAAAGTGGGCGGAGTGAGTAATTCCGCCCATTTGATTACGAAGTGTAAAGCTGTAGATATTCACGTCCCCACGCGAGCTATTCGTAATCTGTTGGTGGTTCAAGCATATAATCTTGGTTTTACTCGTATTGGGGTTGGTAAAACATTTGTGCATCTGGATGTAGATATGTCCAAACCGCAATACGTGGCTTGGGGATATCCTTCAGGAACCCCGCCTGAGATTAACCCGTTTGTTTAATTTTGTACATGAAGCTCTTTTCTAATAAGAAGCTTGATGGTAATACCTAGTTGTCCCAAGTGATACATAGCATGATGGATCACACCTTCTATAGCAAACTCAAAAGGGTTTACAATTTTATAGTTTTCTTCTGTGTAGTTTTCTTCTAAAAAAGAATCATCCTTATCTCCAATAAGAATAAGAATGGATAGAATACTTTTCTCATAGTCTTCTTTTAATTGTTTCCAACCAATTGTTTTAAGCTCTTCATTAGAGCGCCATTGGTCAGGTTGATAGGTTTGTGGTAAATTAAAATGTGTTTTGATCTTATTAATCACATCTATGTTTAGTGCTATTAAATGTCCTATAATTTCTCCAACACTATGAAGTTCTGTTATAGGACGGATAAAGGCAGTATGCTCTGAAATGCCCTCTATTTTCTCCATCATATTCTGACCTACCCACAATGCTTTATAATTGATGGCTTCTAATTGTTGTGCGTAATACTGTATTGTCATGTGTATTTTCTTTTTTATCATAGAACTAAACCCAAAACTCCAGTCGGAAATGTGGTACAATGACTTTGGATGTGATGGGTATATAGTCCTACTTTTCGGGGTGAAAAAATCGATGAGAAACTATACCCAATAAGTGCTTTTTCTTCCCCTAAAAAGACAGACTTAAAGGATATAGTATCAACTACTTAATTGAGTGTTTAAATTACTAATCAATGACAAAATTAAATTAATTATAGTAATAAGTAGTGATGAAAACCCTCTCATTATATGGGTGTTTTGAACAGATTTAGATGAATCCTCGTCTTCTAGCTTCCTCAATAAGAGCTCTTAAATCTTTATCTGGTACATCTAAAAATTCAAAGAGTGCTTTTTTCTTTTTTTCTATGCTAGTTTTGCCGTAAGGTAATTGTGAAACTAAATAGTTTACTGTTGCGCCTAATGAGAGCAGATACAACATCTTTCTATCTATATCATCTAAAATTTCTTTGTTAGTGAAATTCTTTCGGATCATTTCAAGGACTTTATTACTGTAGAACGGTGTAGTAGAGTCTAAAACAGTTACGATAGCTTTTGATAAGAGCTTAGAGTTAGCATCATACTTAGTTAAAAACCCGTCTGGATTTACATTCTTATATAAATTGTAAAGTCTATAATCATCATCAAATGTTGTATTTATAATTATTTTAGGACGTATAGAGAGTTTTTTATCAATCCATAGGCTAATGTCTTCCCCAGAATATATACTTGCTTCAGGATAAGGAGGCAAACGAATATCTAATAAAATAATATCGTAAACATTTTTTCCTTTTAGTTTAAGAATTGCTTCTCGGCATGATTTAGCGATATGAACGGTGAAACTATTATTAGGAAATGAATCTGAAGTATTGTTGAATATTAATTCATAAGCTTCTATAATTAGGTCGTGGTCTTCAATAATTAATACTTTTAAATCCTTCGTAACCCCATCTATTTCAAAATCAACTTCACTTGCAATAACTTTCAGGTTCTCTCCATTAGTTACTGCATTTGCTGATATTAAATTTTCTAAAAATTCTTCTCCCCTTTTGATTTGCATTTTCCCCTTATGTAATAATTTTCTCAATTTCTTCCATATTCTCCATCACATTTTTCTTTGAGTTTTTCTTAGATTCTATGTACTTATTGTTAGTGATTAGAAGCACTATAAGTTTTTCTATTCTTTTTGATGCTTTCAATCTAAATATCTCTTTATACGTTATAAATGACACAGTAGCCAAAGATGCTAATAAAGAAAAAAGAATAAAGAACAGAGGATATGTTTTGAGGGGGAAATCTTGGGAAGTCCAAAAGACCCAAAACATAAAATAAAAACTAATAGTGTAACAGGATATTTGTATCCAAAAAAACCAATTTTTAAGATATTTATCTCTAGTATTAATTTTAGAAACTAGAAAACTAATAATAACAGATAGAAGAAGGTATGGTAATCTAACTCCAAAGCCTATTAAAAAAACTCTTAGAGTACTCCATCCAAAAACTCTATGTTGTTTAGCAAATTGTTGAAGAGCTTGATCATTAAAAGTTATCGTTAGTTCTTTTTTGTTATTTAGTTGATGTAGATTTAATAAATAATCACCTTTTTCTATAAAATTATTTTCAAAATCACAAAAATTATCTGCTAACTGATTATCTATATCTGCAACTTTTTGATTCAAATTTAACTCGTAAGCTACTACCTTTTTATTTTTTTTTGGAAAATATATATGTGACAAAGGCGCAATAAATATCAATATTGCGCCTGTAACCATTATTACTTTATTAAAAATTTTCTTAAGCGTCAGGTTTTTCGTCTGGTTCTTCATCTTTGTCTGATTGTGATAGTTCTAGTTCTTCGTCGAGTGATACGGGTGTGCATGAGTTTAATAACGGTGTCAATACAGTTAAAACAGATACTACAAACAATACTTTTAATACTTTTTTCATGATAAAAATTCTTTAAAGGTTATGATCTTTAAATTACTTAAATCACGATTTATTCATATAAGAAAAGGGTTGTAGTTATCATATTTTATTAACCGATTTTTACAAAAAAAGCAACTTTAAATTTACGTTTTTATTCTTATTTAAACCTGTGGTTTAACCGTAAAAAAATTACGGCTATATGTTTAACTATCTTTTAGTTACATTTTTTTTGACCTTACAATTTTACAAAAAAACAATATATTATGAGTGGTCAAAACCCCCTCATTTTTTACGGTTTTTGACCACCTTTTATATTTTATTTTGACATAGTTTTGAACCTGTACAAGGGAAATTCTTTTTTGAGAAATAAATTTTTAGTTCCTACGATTTAGCTTTTATTAATATACTATTGACCTGTCAATAATATGTTTCTACAAGTCAAAATAATATTCATCTTCCCCCGATTAGATCTGTTATTTCAGTTAATTACGTAATGTAGCGATCATTGTGAGTCTGTATTTGAACACCCTTTTTAATTTGAATATTAATTTAAAACCACAGATCAAAAATGATTAAGAATGTAAAATTTTGGAGAACAAGAATATTTCTTGTTCTCACAGCAATGACACTTTTTATATGTTGTCAAAAAGATGATGCCTCTTTTACCTCACTAAAGGCACATCAACACGAACATTTACAAACAACCACTACAAATGTTTCCTTAGATGAGATTCCAGAAGTGGCAGCGTATCTCTCAACACTAGGAGATCATAGAGGGCATTTTACCATTGAGAAATCTATTGATTTAAATAGTAGATCAAGTGAACCCGATTTAGTGATAGGAACGCTACAAACTAGAGAGATTATTGAGGTAACTGATCAATACGACCGTAAGAATCATACGTTTTTGCTAACCTCTATTGAGAATACTGATGCTACTGTTAAGTCAATATTTAACCTTATCGTTCAAGAATCTTCTAGTGGTTTATTCTCATACA
>CAKZKZ010000524.1 GCA_937124495.1 uncultured Dokdonia sp.
GCAATTAAAGTAGGTCTGTCATATTCTATTTCATAAGCATATTCCTTTATCAACATATCATCACTCCAATGTTCACCTTCGTCTGTATATGTTGAAGTGAAAGAACCGTTTTTTCGTAATATCAAATCATATGGTCCAACTGACATTGAAAATATAGTTGACAACCCCAATTCTATCTGAAGCAGGTGAGAGCTTTTTAACCGAAAATCTCTACCAATTGACCAGTCAAATGAGCAATATGGGACATGATGCCTCAATGTATGGCTGATTTTCAGATCAACTGCGTTGCTGAAAGCAAAAGTTTGTTGTTGTGAAGCATAATTGTAAGTAAAGTCAAAACGAGTGAAGGTTTTCTTATAATTTAATTTATTGGTGATTCCTAGATTCAACGCATATCCGTTTGAATAAGCTGAAGTAAAATATTCAAAATCAGTTTCGTAATGTTTAGGATGTAATAGGTCAAATGATGTAGAAAATCCTACCGAATAACCAAAATTGTTTTGAGAGAAAGCAAAAGAAGAACAAGAAAATAATAAGTAAAAAATAGTTTTTTTCATATACATTATAAATCTTTCATGCAACGAACCGAGAGGTAATAGCCTGTTTTTAAATTTGGCAATGTATATCTCTGTTTTTCGACATAAGGTATACCAATATTAATGCCATATTGAATGGCATCTGATCCATCTGTAGGCAATGACCAAAATGATGTCATAGAATCTTTTCGATTAAATTCATATGTATGTCCAGTCCCAGCAGGCAAAGCACTAAATCCACTACTATTTGTGCCAGAAAGAACGTAATTATTTTCAGGATTAGTCCAAAGCCCAGTTCCATGTTCTATACTACCTGAGGCCTTCATTTTTTTCATGGCCTCAAAATACCCACCTAAGTAATCAATCAACACTGCATATTCCAATTCTGTTGGCACATGCCATCCACAGGGGCACAATCCTGAAGTATCTAAAACCGCTTGATAGTTATATAGTTTTCCGAAAATTTCTTCATTCGCGGGATCGTTGTCATAGGTTTTTACACGAATGTCTGGATCTTGATAGTGAATGGAGTCACCATTACAATATAAATCAGTTTTGAGATTTTCTGCCATCCATTCTTGATCTCCAATTACAACTGTTTTATAAGAATTCCCTTCCGCATCAATAAGCCCACCAGATTCAATATAAAGGGGATGGGAATTATTTTCTTCACATGAAGCCAACACGAGTAAAATTCCTATGTAAACCCAATTTTTCATCATCACATTCCTATTTTTGGGTATTTATTATTTTTTCAAAATTGACCCTTCCAAGGTAATCAATTTAGTCATGATGAAATTTTAGTTAGGGGATAATTGCATCACAACATCCGAATAAACACACTGTCCATTTGTTAGCGTGTGTAAATATTTATTTCGGGTTATTTTCAACTAAAGATAGATAAAAATTATCGAATCCCTTTAAAAAACCTTTTATAGCAAGGTTTACCGAAAAAATCAATAACAATTTTTATTTCGACGGAAAAAATATCGAATCCCACAACGCAATAATATATTTGATCCAATCGCCAGTATTGATGGGGCTTCTAAGAGAAATAAAAAAGGGATAACCGATTTAAAAAATCTGTTATCCCTTGCTGCGGAGAATGAGGGATTCGAACCCCCGGTACCTTGCGGTACAATAGTTTTCAAGACTACCGCATTCGACCACTCTGCCAATTCTCCGCGCTAAAGGTAGTGCTTTTTTTTTATTCGCAATTAATTTTTTGAGGTTTATTAACGATTTTTTTTTTCGATCATTTTTTGACTAAATATTTCTCTTAAAATTGGGGTAGGGGGAAAACTTTTCTTTCTCGATTCTACTGAAAATTATAAAAACAATATGTTATGTTAAAACTTACAAAACAATTTTTTCTATTCGCTTGTATATTAAGTGTTTTATCTTCTTGCTATGTGCAACAAACTACTGTAGGAGACGTTTCTAATAAAACCAAAACAGAGAAATATTCTAAATCAAAACAGTTTTATTTGTTTTGGGGATTAGTTCCTCTAGGAAAAAATGATCCGCGAGTTCCTGAAGACGATTTTATTGTGGAAAGCAAGTTTAAGTTTGGTGATTTCTTAATTTCTGGACTCACGGTTGGAATTGTTGGCGCTAGAACTTCTGTTGTATATGTTCCAAAAGAATAGTGAGAATTTATAAAACATTACCGTTGGATTTT
>CAKZKZ010000525.1 GCA_937124495.1 uncultured Dokdonia sp.
TATATAATTGCCGTTTACTTTGTGATAAGCTCAGGTATTTGAATTTTTTTACTTTTCATGTCATATAAAAAGGCAGTCTATTAGACTAATAAATAACAATGAATAAAAACGAGTTGGCTACGTTGTTAAAAGAACACCATAAAGATGCCTTTTTATGGGCAAGCCATTGTTGTCACTATGACCAAGAAAAAGGAAAAGAAGTGCTACAACAAACCTATGTAAAGATCCTAGAAAAGAAAGCTGTTTATAAGAGAAAAGCAGCATTTAAAACATGGCTGTTTTCTGTTGTCCGGTTTACGGCGATAGATTATTTAAAAAAGGAAAAATCATATGAGTCATTAGAACATATAAAAATAGGCGTAGAAGATGCTCCCTATGAAATTTATAAAGTTGACTATAAAGAACTCTTAAAACAATTGCCAGAACGACAACATCAAGTGTTATTATTAGCATTTTATCATGAGATGACCTTAGCAGAAATAGCAACCATTACAGGATTACATATTGGGACCATTCGCACCCATTATGAACGCGGAAAACAAACAATGCGAACGCTACTATTAAAAGAGAACGTATGAATACAGAAGACGATTACGATATCAAATCCTTTTTCGCAGAAATGCGCGAAAAAGATAAGCAACCATCCATTCCTGAATTTGAAGACATGCTTCCTAAAAAGAAAACTTCAAAATTACGATACATTATACCTGTTAGTATTGCTGCTTCCCTTATCCTAGGATTTGGGATCTGGCCTAAAACTCCAGAAATAACAGCAGAACAAGAAGAGCTAGTCATTACCATCGAAAATGCAAAGACAACAACAGAAATAGTATTCCCTGAAGACATTTCGGTCTTCTCTTGGGAGTCTTCTACAGCTTCATTAATTAACGACTTTAACGATTAAATAAAATTAAATAAACAATATATACATGAAAAAGATAATGATACTCATCCTGTGTATTGCAGGGTACGGAAATAGTATAGCGCAAGACACATTTCAAAACGAATTATTTGCCGCTGAAACAGTATTAAAACATCGTGCAGATGTAGATCTTTCAGACGATCAGGTACGCGTCATTAAAAAGATTTACAATGATAATATTTCAGTATTTAATTCTGCAAAATGGGATTTAGATGCCCTACAGGTAGACCTTAATAAACTCATTGCAAAAAGCAAAGTAGATGAAAAGGCAGCGCTTGCAAAAATGGAAGAAATCTCAACGCTTGAACAAAAACTAAAAAGCCAACGCCTTAAAATGCTTGTAAAAATCAAAAACGAACTTACCGAGTCTCAACAATCAACCCTCAAAGAGCTCCGAAAAGATGGAGACCTCTCTGTATTCAAATTGACAACCCCAATCAGTGAAGACCCTCGTATTGTGATACGTGGTAGCGCCTCAAAAGATGGGAAAAGCCCGATGTATATCATTATTGATAAAAAAGGGGAAACAAAATATCTAGATGGTAAGGCTGAAGCAAAAATGAAAGAATTAGATCCAAATAACATAGAGACCGTAAATGTCATAAAGGGAAAAGCCGCGACTACAAAATATGGTAAAGAAGGTAAAAATGGTGTCATTGTCATAAAGCTTAAAGAGTAATACAACGTTTAACTCGTCGTTGTGCATTTTGATAAAAAAGGGATGAGTTGAGTCTATAATTTTCATTCTTTGCCTCAAATCCTAAAGGATGGAATGAAAATTTCTTCGATTCACCCTTTAAGGAGGGGAAAGATTGAAGAAATATAGTCATAATGCACAACAGGTAACTTTTAGTATTTATGAAGAAACACTTTTACATACTCTGTTTTCTTTTTTATGGAACTCTGAGTGCCCAATCGGTAAGCGGTACTGTATATGATAGTAAGACAAAAGAACCCTTACTAGGCGCTTCTGTATATTTTGAAGGCACCACCATAGGAGGGATTACTGATGAAGCAGGAAACTTTACCCTCTACACAGAGATAAGTAGTACCTCTCAACTCGTTGTGAGTTATCTAGGGTATACAGATGTTGTCCTTGCTCCTTCTGGAGAAAAACCAATAACCGTTTTTTTAATCCCTAAAGAAGAATCCCTAGATGAAGTGGTGGTGACAGCCAAACCATTATTTACCAGAAAGGAATTATTAGCAGCATTTCGCACTCAATTTTTAGGAAGGACCAAAGCAGGAATGTCTTGTGAAATTCTCAATGAAGATGCGCTCAAACTACATTATAACGCCTCCAAAAAACAATTAATAGTAAGCGCAAATGAAATACTACGCGTAAAGAATCCTTATTTAGGCTACGAGATACGTTTCCGTTTATACGAATGTAAAATCTCCTATTTCTCAAAATCTATTAAATCCTATGATGTACGGCAATCCTATTATGCAGGAACTAGTTTTTTTATAGATCAGAAAAAAGAAGTCAGAAAATATAGAAAAAGGAGAGAAGACGTGTACGAAGGTTCTTCTTTACATTTTATGCGTACCATAGCGACAGAAAAATGGGATGAAGAAGACTTTGTGATTTATAAAAAAGGACTCCCCGTATATCCTAAAACACACTTTATAGTAAGCGATACATTAGGCATCAAAAAAGTACAGTTAACAGACCCAATCGCTGTTTTATACAATAAGGAAAAACGATCTGATGTCCGCTCAAAGTATACCCATTACACTATTGATGGATTTGGAAATTTCAATCCGCCAGATGCCCTTATTTTCAGTGGTCTTATGGGGCAACAACGCCTTGGAGATGCACTGCCATTAGATTATGGACTTTAGTTTTTTTTTCTTTCCGCTTTCGCGAAAATAACCTCAGGATTCATTAAATTTATTAGAAAATAAAAGAACACAATTTCTGATAACTTTTACACTTTTATTCGACGAAACAGAGAATTATAAAACAAACTAAAACTTAAAAAAAATGAGCACCATCAAATTAGGAGATATCGCACCCAATTTTACAGCACCCACAACCGAAGGAGACATCAACTTCCATGAATGGCTAGGCGATAGTTGGGGGATTCTATTTTCGCATCCAGCAGATTATACCCCTGTATGTACAACCGAGTTAGGAACGGTAGCAAAATATACCGATGAGTTTAATAAACGTAATGTAAAAGTAGCAGCACTAAGTGTAGATGGCGTTGCTTCACATCACGGTTGGATTAAAGACATTAATGAAACTCAAAACACAACGGTCAATTTTCCTATTATTGGAGACGAAGATCGTAAAGTAGCAAACCTTTATGATATGATTCACCCAAATGCAGATAGTACGCTTACTGTACGTTCTGTATTTTTAATAGGTCCAGACAAAAAAGTAAAACTAACCCTTACCTATCCAGCAGCAACTGGAAGAAATTTTGACGAGTTGCTTCGTGTGATAGACTCTTTACAATTAACAGCCTATCATAAAGTAGCTACACCAGCAAATTGGAAACAAGGCGATGACTGTGTGATTGTACCTTCGGTAACAAATGAACAAATTCCAGCGTTATTTCCAAAAGGACATACAGAAGTAAAACCATATCTTAGAC
>CAKZKZ010000526.1 GCA_937124495.1 uncultured Dokdonia sp.
CCTTCTGATAGTTTTCTTTTTCATCAGACTCTACATTTCCTAAGTTTATATAGGCCCAAGAGAGTAAAGAATCCATTTTTTTCTCTTGTAAAATGCTAAGCGCTTTCTCATAATTTAACCGCGCTTGCAAGGTATCTTTCATTTCTGAATTGATAGTACCCATCAAATCATATCCTACAAATGTATAGTACGGATTATCTTGATCTTTTCCTTCAGATATAATTTGGGTAGCAATATCAATAGCATCTCTATATTCTAAATCATCTAAAACTTCAAATGCTTTATTACTTAAATTTTCAATACTATCTTTAGAAATAGGAGTTTGTTGCGCATGCAAAGTGTAGCTAACACAAAAAAGAAGGAAGAAGATATAATAGAATTTATACTTCATATATGTAGGTTATAGGGCTATATCAAAATTACTGATAAACAATAGGATACACAAAAAATAGATTTCATCACTAAAACAGATATAATTTTTAACGAAATCCATACCTTTATATATGCACAAAGTATACATAAAGAGTCCATTAGGAACTTTAGAAATTGAGGGAAATGACAAAGGAATATCAGCTATTACTTATTTAGATACAGAAGTTTCCCCAACGGCTATTATTCCAGAAAGTTTACAAGAAGCCGTAAAACAACTTGAGGAGTATTTTATAAAAAAAAGAACTGTTTTTGAATTAAAATTAAACCCTCAAGGAACTGACTTTCAAACCAAGGTTTGGACTACATTACAGACCATTCCTTTTGGAAAGACGGCTTCCTATTTAGACATGGCAAAAACGCTAGGAGATCCAAAAGTAATTCGAGCAGCGGCAAGCGCAAATGGAAAAAACCCATTATCCATTGTTATTCCTTGCCATCGAGTAATAGGTAGCGATGGTTCCCTTACTGGATATGCAGGAGGTCTACATCGTAAAAAATGGCTATTAGAACATGAAAGCCCTGTACGTCAAGGTTCCCTTTTTAATTAAACAACATCAATACTATTATTTAAACACGATATTCTGTAATTATGAAGTCTATAAAGAAGTTTCTAAAAGGATTTATTAGTGTGATCATCCTTCTTGTTATTATTGCTTATATTACAGATTATGAGTACATTTTGAAAGGAGTACGCGTGGTGTATATGACAGGACATGTGACTGCTTATATAGATGATTACCCTTATTTTGAAAATGAAGAAATAGCAAACGGTACACCGCAACCATGGCCAATACACAAAGCATACAATACAACCAAGATAACACCCAAACTACAAGAAACGCACAGTGAACTAGGAACCGTTGCTTTTCTTATCATAAAAAATGATAGTATATGGCATGAAGAATATGCAGAGGATGATGAAATAACATACGGTCCCACATCAAAAACTAACTCTTTTTCTATGGCTAAAAGTATTACAAGTGCTTTATTAGGAAAAGCTATTCAAGACGGTTATATAAAAAGCTTAGATCAACCTTTAGGTGATTTTTTTGAGCAATATAAAACAAGCACCACTACTGTTGGAGATCTGTCTTCTATGTCGTCTGGATTAGATTGGGAAGAAAGCTATACAAGCCCATTTAGTGTAACCGCAAGAGCATATTATGACGACGACTTAGCCGAGACCATTCTCAATCAAAAAGTAACAGAAACCCCAGGAACTTCTTTTAAATATCTAAGCGGTAATACCCAGTTGTTAGGTTTGGTATTAGAAAAAGCAACCCAAAAAAAACTAGCCTCATATCTTTCAGAAAGCTTTTGGAAGCCTTTAGGGATGGAACAATCTGCATTATGGCAAATAGATGATGAAGATCATAAATTAGTAAAAACATATTGCTGTATTGCAAGTAATGCTAGAGATTTTGCCAAATTTGGCAAACTCTACACAGACCAAGGCAAATGGAACGGAAAACAACTTTTAGACCCTTCTTTTGTTTCAAAATCTATACACCCTAGGTTTCCAGAGGACGATATGTATGGATATGGCTTTTGGCTTAGTAGTCACAAAAATAAAGACATATTTGTGATGCGAGGTATTTTAGGTCAGTATGTAATTACCATTCCAGAAGACGATCTTATTATTGTTAGGCTAGGTCACAAAAGAGGAGATTTTGTGTCTGGCACTTCCTTTACAGAAGATTTTTTCATCTATGTAGATGAGGTATATGCAATGCTTAATAAAGTATAAACCACTATTTCTTGTTCTTTGGGCGTGACCTTTATCCTAAAACAAGTTCAGGATAAAGGTCAGGCTTTTCGCTACAATTCCTCCCACACTAAAGTGTGGTGCGGGATTTTCACTGCAATCCTTCACGCAAAAAACTTAAAAGTCTACCTATGAGTACTATATAAAAACACTTCCTTACTTTTGAGTTTTAAATACAACTATGATATCAAAGTTAAAACTTGAAAATATTCTCTTCTTAGATATAGAAACAGTGCCTCAAACGATTAGTTTTGATACGCTAGATGATACCACAAAAACATTATATGCAGAAAAAACTAAGTATTTGCGTAAAGATGAGTTTACACCAGAAGAGTATTATGAACGAGCAGGGATTTGGGCAGAGTTTGGAAAAATAATATGTATATCTGTAGGCTATTTTAAAATGAACGGAGATGATAGATCGTTTAGAACAACTTCTTTTCATGGAGAAGAACGTACGCTTCTTATAGCATTTAAAAACCTATTAGAAACACACTTTAATAGAACCAACCATATATTATGTGCACATAACGGGAAAGAATTTGATTTCCCTTACATAGCAAGACGCATGATCATACATGGAGTTGAACTGCCTTATAAATTGAATTTATTTGGAAAAAAGCCATGGGAAATACCCCATCTTGATACGTTAGATTTGTGGAAATTTGGAGATTATAAACATTATACATCACTTAAGTTGCTCACTCATTTTTTAGGCATTCCTTCACCAAAAGATGATATAGCTGGAAGTGAAGTTAGAGATGTATATTATGAAGATAATGATATCGATAGGATTATTATTTATTGCGAAAAAGACACATTAGCGGTCGCTCAGATTCTTCTTAGATTACGCAATGAAGAGTTGCTAGAACAACATGAAGTTATCTCCGTCTAATAAAAGGAATAATTATCAGTTATTCATAAAACAAAAACCCCGATCAATGACCGGGGTTTTCTATTCATAATTGAATGGTTAGTGTCAAAAAAAGTATTTATTTTTTGATGAACCTTTTGATCATGGTACTACCATCTACTTCTATTTCTAGAACATAAACACCAGCATCAAGATTTGATACATTTACAGTTTCTGTAAATGCTCCTTTACGTACAACTTGCCCTAGCAGATTGTATATAGTAAGTGTTTGTGCTTCTGCACCAGTTACCTGAACATTAAGTTGTCCTCTAGTCACTGGGTTAGGGAAGATAGAGAAATCAAAATTAGTAGCATCACTAATACTGTCACCAGTCGTTGCTCCTGGACCAAATCCATTTACACTAGATGTTACATTTACGATATAATCTTCAACTTCTCCAAAGTTAAAGCTTC
>CAKZKZ010000527.1 GCA_937124495.1 uncultured Dokdonia sp.
AACGTTTATTGCTCAAATCCCGTACAGTGAAGTAGCTGATGCTATCCGAAAATCTCATGTAGTATGTTTGCCTAGTTATGCAGAAGCATTCCCAATGACTTGGCTAGAAGCAATGGCATTAGAAAAAGCAATGGTTACCTCAGATATCGGTTGGGCAAAAGAACTCATGGTTGATGGAGAGACAGGATATGCTGTTCCTCCAGACAATACCCAAAAACTCTCTGGAGCGATTGTACATTTGTTACAAGATTTGGACCTTTCAAAACAAATGGGTGTACAAGCGCGTCAACGTATTTTAGCTCATTTTACACAAGATCAAATAGCAGAAAAGAATAGTGTGTTCTATAAAGATATTACCGCCTCATGATCTTTTTATACCACATACACGATACAGTACAAGAGGTTTTAGACGATCAGGCAATTCCCATATCGATTCAAGAGAAAAAACCAGCTCAAGCTCTACTAGCTATTGCAAAATTGTATCCTGAAGAGTGGATTGTTTGGTGTCATATAGAAAATAAAAAAACACTTAATACTCAGGTGCTTCCTGAATTATTACATCATAAACGATGTATGATAAGCCTTGGCGATGCTACATACCCATTCTTATCTCCATCTATAGGATATATAGAAGACAGTCCGTTTTTAAATATAAACCCACATAAAGAATACCCTACGTGGTGTATGAGTAGTGCCGTAGGAG
The DNA here is from genome assembly GCA_937124495.1 of uncultured Dokdonia sp. Classification (GTDB taxonomy): domain Bacteria; phylum Bacteroidota; class Bacteroidia; order Flavobacteriales; family Flavobacteriaceae; genus Dokdonia. The sequence goes on from CAKZKZ010000527.1 coordinate 704, forward strand.
CCATACATGCGAGCGTCTTATTAACACTAGGGAATACTATTACGATTACTAGAGGATTTGATTATTTTTTAAATTCGCTTGCGCGAAAAGGACAACCAGAGGGATTACTCTGTTACCATGAACCCTCATTGTTGCATGTAGTACCTAGTCAAGAGAGCCTTAAAAGGGCAAGCTTGCAATTACAATACGCTTTTGTAAAAGAACATTTCAAAACACCGTGGCTTCTTTTCTTACTCGTATGTCACATACGATATGATAAAAAAGGTCCATTAGTTGCTTTTATAAATGCATGGTTATTTGTCAAAGCAAATAAAACCGCTGTAGATGTAACAACTATTCCTATTCAATCTTCAAAGAAATTAGTAGGAGAATTTGGGGTAGATGTGATCATTCCAACCTTAGGAAGAAAAGCGTATTTATACGATGTACTTAAAGATTTCTCTAAACAAACGATACGCCCTCAAAAGGTGATTATTATAGAGCAAAACCCTGACTCAGAAGGTAATTCAGAGTTAGAGTATCTCTCTCAGGAAGAGTGGCCATTTCAAATTGAACATCAGTTTATACGGCAGACAGGAGCTTGTAATGCACGTAATATTGCCTTAGAAAAAACAAATGCCGATTGGGTTCTGTTTTTTGATGATGATATTAGATTTGAATCTACACTTCTTGAAAAAATAGCAAATGCTATTAAGGAAACTGGATCGGGTTGTATCACTATGTCGTGTTTGCAAAAAGGAGAAAAAGAAAAAAACAGCACCTATAAGCAATGGAAAACTTTTGGTTCTGGTTGCTCTATAGTACATCGAGATATTGTTAAAACGGCTTCGTTTGATATGGCATTAGAACATGGATATGGAGAAGATGTAGATTTTGGAATGCAAATACGTAATCTTGGATGTGATGTGATCTATGCGCCCCATATTCAAATTTTACATATTAAAGCACCCATAGGTGGTTTTAGGAGTTTGCCTACTTTTCCTTGGAATAATGATGCGATTCTCCCCAAACCATCACCTCAAGTTTTATTTCATAGAACAAAGAATACGACCAAAGAACAACTCAAAGGATATAAACTAATACTTTTCTTTAAATATTACCGTAATCAAGATATCAAAAATCCTTTTTCTTATATTTCTTATTTTAAGAAAGCTTGGAAGAATAGTATTCAATGGGCAAAAAAATTACCTCTAGATGCATAACAGGAAGCTAAGTTTAATTGTTTGTACATATATGCGACCTGTTGCATTATGTACATTATTAGATAGTGTACAGTTACAGTCAAAATATCCAGACGAAATTTTGATTATAGACGGTTCTACAGATGATGCTACCCAAGACCGCTTTCGCGAAAGCAAATACAAAAACCTTTCCTATTATAAAGTTCCTCCTGAACATAGAGGACTCACAAAACAACGTAATTATGGGATTGCATTAGTAGGTGATGCTATAGATATTGTTTGCTTTTTAGATGATGATATTGTTTTAGAACCTCCTTATTTTGAGGAAATTCTTAAAACCTATCAGAAATACCCAGAAGCATTAGGCGTAGGAGGATATATTGTAAATGAAGTTTCTTGGAAAGAAGTAGGAACGCCATTTACTCCAGCGATCAATCAGTTTTATTATGATGGATATGTGAGGTCTGATGGTTCTCGATTTGTATTGCGTAAAAAACTAGGCTTGGACTCTGATAAAACACCAGGTTTTTTACCTGATTTTT
>CAKZKZ010000528.1 GCA_937124495.1 uncultured Dokdonia sp.
GGTGTTTTCTGTTAAAAATTATGTTGATTTATATAAAATAGGTTATAATCTATTGATAAATAATGTGTTGTGTTTTTGTGAGGTCATGTTATTTTATTAAAATAAGGTATTTTTGATATTGATTTTGATGTAATGGGTAGTAGAATTCTATGTATAAGAACAAAATAATGAAAAATAGACAATGATTTTAATGATTTTGAATTTTAAATATTTGTTTATCAGTGTGATATGCGTTATTTGGTTACGGGAAAAGCATTTTTTTAAAAGTAGCATATTCATGTAAAATGACATCTAGGACAGTAGCTGTAAATTCAGTTTGCACTTTTTGCTACTATATTTTCGTATAATTCAAAAAATCTCAATAACTATTTTAGAAAATAGATAACAAATTATGATGTAATGGTTTTGTATTATTTATATAACTTTGAGTATTTCCAATAAGGACTCATTTATAGCATACGTATCGTTACATGAATTTTAGAAATAAACATAGATGGAAAATTATTGGGACATATTGTATAGGCTGGACATTAGCTTTTATCTTTTTTAGTATTATTAGAGGTGTAGGTGCAACAGAAGACGGTGCTATAGATCTTAGTTTCGCTTCAAGCATCTTATATTCTATAATCATTGGGCCTATTTTTGGTGCTATCTCTGGATATGCTCAAATCTTTACTGATGAGCGTATATATAAGAGAACTTCAGCCCGTAATCTATTCTTTACTAGGTTCCTTTTTTCTGTTATTTTTTTAATTTTATTGGTTCTACTTTCATTTCTCGTTATACCTCCGTTTCTAGAGATTGAAATTGGTTTTTTTGAATTTATAATAGATAATGGAAGTTTTCCTATTTATTTATATGTGTTTTGTGTAGACGTCTTTATGGGATCGTTATCGCAAATTAATTTAATGCTTGGGGGAAATAATTTATGGAAAATACTCTGGGGTAAATTTTATGTACCACATGAGGAGAATAGAATTTTTATGTTTCTGGATTTACAATCTTCTACAGAATATGCAGAACGCTTAGGACATATTGAATATAGTATGCTTATCAGAGATTGTTTTAATGATCTAGGTGTTGTGATAGAAAGTGAAGCAGAGATTTATCAATATGTAGGAGATGAAGCAATTTTAACTTGGAAACTAAGAGATGGCCTACGAAATCAAAATTGCATCAACGCTTTTTTTAGCTTTAAAAATCAACTTCTTAAAAAGAAAGACTATTATAAAGAAAAGTATAATGTTGTCCCTTTCTTTAAAGCTGGACTCAATGATGGTGTAGTAGTGGCTACCGAAGTAGGAAAGTATAAAAAAGAAATAGCGTATCATGGCGATACGATTAATACTGCTGCCAGAATACAGGGAAAATGCAACGAATTTCAACAAGAATTATTACTCTCTGAGAGTTTGAAAAACAAACTAGATCCTACGCATATTCAATTTGAATTACTTGGCAGAATTCCCTTGCGTGGTAAACAAGCAGATGTAAATATATATTCGCTGTCCAAATAGATTTTCTACGTACGCTTTCGCGAAAGCGTACATAACCATATACCCAATAGTTATTTACGTTTTTCAATTTTATATGCTTTGTATATATTTTTCTTTGGGTATTACAGATGTTTTGTAATCTTAGAACTTAAAGGAGGTGTTATTGAATAATAATAATCTATCAACTTTCCAGCATCATCTACTAGATATTTTTGAAAATTCCATTTTACACTTGATTTCTTTTTACTATTTAACTCTTTTGATGTGAGCCACTTATATAATGGATGTTGTTTGCTTCCTTTTACATCAATCTTTTCAGTGAGTAGAAAAGTAACACCAAAATTACGCTCACAGAAAGTTTGTATATCCTGAGCATTACCTGGCTCTTGTTTTCCAAATTGATTACATGGCGATCCAATGACGACAAGTTCTGTAGGGTAGGAGTCACTTAGTTTTTGGAGATCTTTATATTGCTTGGTAAAACCACATTCTGATGCTACGTTTACAAATAAGAGCTTCTTTCCTTTAAATGCTAAAAGGTCAATAGACTTACCATCTAAACTATTAATCTGAATATCGTATAGTGATGAAGTCGTCGTCGTTGGTGTTGAAGGTGTTTTTTTTGCTTTATCAATGAAATTCATAGACGTCTTATTGGTTTATATAATTCTGTAGTTTTAGTAGTTGTATTAAATAGGATAATGATTATAGGAAAGGACTGCATTGGGGGGCTAGAATATATTAAAAAGACTTCAAAACACTTTCACCATATAGTAGAAGTGTTTTGAAGTCTTTTTAATATCTAATTCTTTATATACCTGGATCTGGACGTCCTTTTAAACGGATCTCTATTTTCTTTTTCTTAGCAGTAAGACGTTTCATAACATCCATGAGCTCAGAATCTCTAGTTTTCTTGTAAATCTCGTTGATGGCAAGGATAAGACGTTTTGCTTCTCTTGATGCAACAACACGATCACTGGTTGACATATGACTCATTTTTGCATTTTCAAAGTCAGACGCTTCTTGTAAAATATCCATAATCTATTTTGTTTAAATCCTTATAAATCTAATTAAACATTTTTGATTTTACAAACCTACTTTATAGATTAATCTTATAATATATATAAGTAATACTTATTGCTATTGTTTACTATTGGGTTTTGTTAAGGAGTTGAAAGACAAATAAATAATTATCTATATTTGTAACTTAGTGAGAGAAGGTCTTCTAGAGATGGAAGGCTTTTCTTTTTGATTAGAAGTAAATTATATCAGGGCAAGTCCATGTGGTACTTAGAGATAATCAAATTTTAATGTAATGGCAAACCTCAGGATATTATATCCTTTGGCAGTGCCAATAA
>CAKZKZ010000529.1 GCA_937124495.1 uncultured Dokdonia sp.
GGACTCAAACAATGAATCAACGATGCATATGGGATTAAGTGATCAGCTGTTTCAAAAGCAGAATTTGCTTTTCCTAATATTAATACTCGTTTTCCCGTATATGGCTTAGGATCAAACTCTAGATCAGTATAATTCGTACATAAATCAATATTCTCTATATTTGGCATATAAGGTTTACTCAAACCAGTAGCAATCACTAAGTGTTCACATTGATACGTTTCATTATTGGTTTCGATTTCAAATTGATCCGATTTTCTTATTTGTTTTACTTCGGTATTATATTTTATATTAAGATTATGATATTCAGAATATTTATTTATGTATTCTACAAATGAATCTGAACTCGGGAAATATTCTTCAGAAATATCTTTGAATAATACTTCATTATCATCACTTAATAATGAGTTCCAATCAAATCTCATATTAACCTCAGGATCTTCAAAACCTGTATGTACTTTGTTAATAGAAATTAATTTTTTGTGAATAGGGAATTTTTCATAAAACGAACCCGATTTGTCATTTCGTTCCAGTACTATATAATCTATATTATTTTTTTCAAAATAATAAGCTAATTGAATCCCCCCAGGGCCTGCTCCGATAATAATAATTTGTTTTTTCATTTGTTTTTCCATCTTTGTTTAGTTTTTGTTTAATTTTTGTTCACTTTTGTTTAGTTTTTGTTTAATTAAAATTTATAAATGGTAATTTCTCTTTTCCGTATTAGATCTTGTTTATAATTTCAACATGTAAATCAAAAATTTCTTTACTGTAAAGGCATGATTTATTTTATCACTTTTAGAAGTACATGATTATTAATTTCTAAGATGTATTTATTTGGTACGGCAATCTGATATAGATCACTATATAATTGTTTTTAAAATCAATGAATGGAGTTAAATCAACAGTTTATCACTATTGATTTAGAGTCAATCGATACTATGTATCGTATTAAAAGAATGAAGTAAGACTGTAAATATAGTATATGACGAGTAGGAATATTTCTCAATTAATACTCCTAGTTTTTTTGTATTATCATTAATAAAGAAATGTCCTCCACTTAATAACTGGAACTCAAAATTTGATGATGCGAAGTTTTACTATAACATCTTCTCGTTCTAAAAACCCCAAAGCTGGTCAACCAAATAAAATAACCTCAATAACCTATTTTGAAACATCTTCGAGTTGTAATAGATTTTCTATTGTAGAATGCGGATTAAATTGTTATTTCATCAAGATTATCAGCAGTTTCCTGCTCTAATTGATTTTGAAAAACAATAAATTGTAATTTCTTTGAAACCCCCATAATCTCCTGGGTTTCATACAGGTCTTGAATAGAGAACCGTGTGTTATACGCTTTATTAATTGTATTTATTAAGACCGTCGCTTTTAAGCTATTACCTCCTAACTCAAAAAAATTATCGGTAATCCCTATTTTTTCTACGCCTAATACTTCTTCCCATAATTGGGCTAAATCTTCTTCTATTTCATTTGTTGGAGCTACATATTCCCGCTTTATAACATCTTCTGAGCTTACAGGCGGTAGTGACTTCTTATCTATCTTACCATTTGGAGTCAAAGGCATCTCGTCTAGAAATACATAATAACTCGGTAACATATATTCAGGTAATTCTTGTCCTAATGATATGCGAAGTTCTTGCTTATCTACTGGATTTTCACTCACTAGATAGCTCACAATAACTAGCTCATCTTGCACTTTTGAAGTAATAACTACACATTGATCAATGCCTTCTTGCAATTGTAAGATATGTTCGATTTCTCCTAATTCTATTCGATGACCACGTATTTTGACTTGACTATCCTTTCTCCCTACATATTCTATGGTACCGTTAGGTAACCATTTCCCTAAATCTCCGGTCTTATATAAGGTTCCGCTTTCGCGAAAGCGGTTAGAAACAAACTTCTCTTTTGTTAATTCTGGTTGATGTAAATACCCTCTTGAGATTCCATCGCCAGAAATACAAATCTCTCCAATCACTCCTAGTGGCTGTAATGCTAATGCATCTGAGAGTATGTAAAACTGAGTATTATCAATCCCCTTTCCAATAGGAACAGAACGATCATACTCTTTTTCTACGCGATAATAACTACTATAGGTTGTGTCTTCAGATGGACCATATAAATTACGCAATGCAATTCCTGAATCCTTAAAATACGATGTGATACTTGTCGGGAAAGGCTCTCCTGCTAGATTAATACCTACCACATTAGAAAATTGAACTTCCTTTTCTATAAGGGTCTTTAATACAGAAGGAACTGTATTTATTAAAATATTACTATCTGTATCTATATAATCACTGATTGATAATCCATTGTCTAATAATCGTATAGGCTTTCCAATACTTAAAGGATAGAAAAACTCGTAAACAGATAAATCAAAACAATGTGAAGTCACTGCGTATAATACATCAAAATGAGTATCACTAAATTCACGTGCAGACCATTGCAACATACGACTTGCATTATGATGTGTAATCATCACCCCTTTTGGCTTTCCTGTAGACCCTGATGTATATATCACATACGCCAGATTCTCTGACCCAAGAATTACTTTTGGCAACTCCTTAGAAATAGGTTCTGCTGCTTTAAATGATGCAATTACCTCTTCATCAATAGTTACTTTACACTGACTGTCTTGCTCTATATACGCAATACGTTGTGCAGGATATTTAGTGTCTAAAGGAACATAAGCACATCCCGCTTTAAAAACAGCAAGTAATGAAATTAACAACCACTCACTACGATCTAATTTTACGCCTACTAAATCCTCTACTCCTACATGATAATTTGATAGTAAGTAATGAGCAAACCCATTTGAAACCTCATCTAGTTCTTTATATGTGAATATTTGATCTCCAAAAATAAGTGCTGTAGCATCTGGTGTCTTGGCAGCTTGTGTTATAAATAAATCTACAATTGTAGTTTCTGGATAATCAACAGTCGTAGCATTAAAATCAACTAACAATTGCGACTCCTCTGTAGGTGTCAAATAATTGATAGTAGCTACCTTATCTTGCGGTGTTTGAATTGCTTTGGATAAAAAGTTTTCAAAATGAACATTTAGACGTTCTATAAAATCCAACTCATAAATATCTGTATTATACTCTATATGTAACGAGAGCTCCCCCTTTTTCTCTGAAAAGATAAAACTCAAATCATACTTACTAAATGACTTCTCCAAATCTTGATAAGGAGTGATCTCAACACCGTTTAAACTTAAACCTTCAGAGACTAATAATCCTTGCTGATTTTGAAATACAACTAAAGCATCAAATAATACAGATCTACTTAAATCTCTTTTGAGATCTAGTTCTTTTATCAGACTACCAAAAGGATATTCCTGATGTGAATACGCATTTAATAAAGTGTCTTTTTGTATGGCTAATAGCTCTTCAAAAGTCACCTCTTTTCCAAAAGGTGTTCTAATCGCTAATGTATTTAAGTATAATCCTACTTGATTTTCTAAATCACTATGATCTCTACCGGCAACAGGCGTCCCTAAAATGATATCTCTCGTATTGGTATATCTAGAAAGTAATCCGTTTATGCTAGCCATTAACACCATAAATAATGTCATGCCATTTTGTTGTGCATATCCATTAAGCTGAGAAGTAAATTCTTTAGAAAATTTATAATCTAAACTCGATCCATGATACGTTTTAAGCTTTGGTCTTATTTTATTAGAGGGTAATTCTAGAATTGGCAAATCACCCGAAAAGGTATCTAACCAAAACTTTTCAGATTTCTCTAAAACAGCTTGTCTAGACTCGCTATTCTGCCATTCTGAATAATCCTTGTATTGAATAGGTAACTCTGGCAGTACAATTTCTTGTCCTATAGACAATCCGTTGTATATCGCCATAAATTCCTTACTCAATACACTCATAGACCATCCATCACCAATAATATGATGCATATTAAGCATTAGGATATGTCTCTCATCAGAAACTTTTACAATCTCTCCTATAAATAACGGCCCTTTTTCTAGATCAAAAGTATGTCTTTGAATAGTATCAGAGTGATCTTTTAATTCTTGACTCGTAGTATTACTTAAGTCTACAAATTGTAAAGATCCTGTATATAAGGATACTGGGACAATATATTGACCTAGTACTCCGTGTGTATCTTCTTTAAAAACAGTTCTAAGGCTTTCATGTCTTTCTATGATCTGATTAAAAGCTTGAGATAATTTATCAAAATCTATCACCCCATTAAATTCATAAGGTTCAAAGATGTTGTATGCAGAATTACCTGAATCAAACTGACTCAATGTCCATAATTGTTGTTGAGAAGAAGTAAGGGTATAATACTCTTTCTTTTCTGCTTTCGGAATAGCCTCTGAAGAAGAAAGTAATGCAATTAACGCACTCTTATGAGCTTTAATCTCATCAATAATTTCTGGAGTCAAGGCATCTTTGGGAGCATTAATCTTAAGACTTCCATCTACGACTTTAAGCCCAATCTTTGATGACTGTAACGTATGTATTAAATTTTCTATCACGATATAAGTTTTTAAAGTTAATTTGAAATGCAATGAATACTCATTGAGTCCATGTGTATTAAATGATATAATTATGAAGCTAACTATGCAGTATTATAAGTGTATTTATATAGTAAGTTCATCAACACTATCTACTTCTAACTGATTTTGAAAAACAATGAATTGTAATTTCTTAGCAACTCCTATAATCTCCTGGGTTTCATATAAGTCTTGAATTGAGAACCTTGTGTTATAGGTTTTATTAATCCTATTGACTAAGACGGTAGCTTTTAAGCTATTTCCTCCTAACTCAAAAAAGTTATCGGTAATACCAATATCTTCTATTCCTAATACGTTTTCCCATATAGCAACCAGTTCTTCCTCTAAGGTATTACTTGGCGCTACATACTCGCGCTGTATTATATCATCTTTACTTACAGGCGGTAATGACCTCTTATCTATCTTACCATTTGCCGTTAAAGGCATTTCTTTTAGAAACACATAATAACTTGGTAACATATACTCAGGTAATTCTTTACTTAATGATAAACGAAGTTGTTGCTTGTCTACTTCTTTATGGCAAACCATATAGCTAATAATAACTTGCTCTTCTTGAATATTCCCTACAATAACGACTGCTTGGTCTATACTATCTTGCTTCTGTAATACATGCTCGATCTCTCCTAATTCTATACGATGACCGCGTATCTTGACTTGACTATCTTTTCTACCTACATATTCTATGGTACCATTAGGTAACCATTTTCCCAAATCTCCGGTCTTATATAAGATGCCGCTTTCGCGAAAGCGGTTAGAGACAAATTTTTCTTTTGTTAATTCTGGTTGATGTAAATACCCTCTTGAGATCCCATCGCCAGAAATACAAATCTCTCCAATAACACCTGTCGGTTGTAATGCCATTGCATCAGATAGTATGTAAAACTGAGTATTATCGATACCCTTTCCAATAGGGACAGAACGATCATATTCTTTTTCTACTCGATAACAACTACTATACGTTGTATCTTCTGATGGACCATATAAGTTTCTCAATGCGATTCCAGATCCTTCAAAATAATTTGCAATACTTACCGGAAAAGCTTCTCCAGCTAGGTTGATACCTACAGCATTTTTAAAAGACACTCCTTTATCTATAAGCGCCTGTATTACTGAAGGTACTGTATTAAGAAACACATGTCTATCGGTATCTATATACTCTTCAATGGATAATCCATTCGTCAATAAACGAAGTTGTTTCCCTATAATTAACGGGTAGAATAACTCATACACCGATAAATCGAAGCAATGAGAAGTCACACCGTAAAAAACATCAAAATCTGTATCGCTAAATTCCCTCATAGACCAATGCAACATAGAAGAAGCATTCTTATGAGTGATCATCACTCCCTTAGGTTTTCCAGTAGATCCTGATGTATAAATAATATACGCCAGATTATCTGAAGTAAAAGACACTTGAGGAAGCGTGTTCGAAATAGTTTCCGTTTTCGCGAAAGCAGACAAAACCGTCTCATCTATTGTGACTTTACACCTACTATCATACTCTATACACGCAATACGTTGTGCTGGACAACTAGGATCTAAAGGAACAGAAGCACACCCAGCTTTTAAGACCGCTAGTAATGAAATAAATAACCACTCATTACGATCTAACTTAACCCCTACAAGATCCTCTACTTCTAAATCATAGTGTACTAAAAGGTAATGAGATAACTCATTTGACAGTTCATCTAATTCTCTATATGTGAAGCTTTTCCCATTACAGGCAAGAGCAATCGTTTCTGGTGTTTTTGTCGCTTGATTTAAAAATAGATCTACAATCGTAGTATCTGGATATGCAACTGTTGTATCATTAAAACCATATAATAATTGAGACTCTTCCGAAGAACCTAAATAATTAAGCGTTGCTAAGCTTTGTCTTGGAGCATTAATCCCTTCTAATAAAAAGTTATTAAGATGATAACATAAACGTTCTACAAAATCTAACTCATATATATCTGTGTTATATTCTATATGTAATGATAATTGACCTTCCTTCTCAGAAAAGATAAAACTTAAATCAAATTGACTCACCTTTCTTTGATATCTTGTACATGGTTTTAAGGTTAATCCATCTACTTCTAACGTATCTGGTCCAAATAAGTCTTGTTGATTTTGTAATACAACAAGCACATCAAATAATGCGGATCTACTTGTATCTCTCCCTAAGCCTAGTTCTTCTACTAGGGTATCAAAAGGATACTCTTGATGAGAATAAGCACTTAATAAAGTGTCTTTTTGTATAGCTAATAACTCTTCAAAAGTAGACGTTTCTTCAAACGTTGTTCTAATAGCAAGTGTATTTAAATACAATCCTATTTGATTTTCTAAATCGGCATGATCTCTTCCAGCTATTGGAGTCCCTACTATAATATCGTTTGTATTTGTATATCTAGAAAGCAATCCATTAATTCCTGTCATTAAGACCATAAAAAGACTTGCATTTTTCTTTTTTGAAAATGACTGTAGTTTCTTACTTGCTTCTCTTGAGAAATCATACGTTACTGAGTCTCCAACATATGTCTTAATTTTAGGTCTCATTTTATTTGTAGGAAGCTCTAATACGGGTATGTCTCCACTAAATGTATTCAACCAATACGCCTCTGACTTTTTAAACGTAGCTATTTGAGCATCACTTTGCATCCAAGAAGCGTAGTCTTTATATTGTATCGTAAGATCTGGCAAATTTATCTCCTTAGCTCGAACCAAATGATCATAAATTGTTATAAACTCTTTACTTAATATTTCCATAGACCAACCATCACCAATAATATGATGCATATTAAAGAGTAATACATGTCTGTCTTCTGATAATCTTATAAGATGTAAACGCACTAAAGGAGCTTCTCCTAAATCAAACTGGTATTGATAGCTATTAGCCACTCTTTCTTCTAAAGCCGCCTCTTGATCTTCAACCTCACTATCATCAGAACAATCCATTTCAAAATCAATCGCTGAAGCATCTACAATACATTGGCGAACTTCTCCTTCATCATTTCGTTTGAAAAATGTTCTTAAAACCTCATGTCTAGCAATAACAATATTAAATGCTTCTTTTAAGTTGTCTACATCTAGAGTTCCTTCTAGTTCAAAAGACCCTGGAATATTATACGCTTTATTACCACCTTCAAACTGACTTAATATCCATAATCTATGTTGTGAAGATGTCAATACGTAACTATCTTGAATATCGACTTTTGGAATATCATAACAAACAGTTTCTTCTAAGGTAGAAATCATGGTAGCTATCGTAGGGTTTAGGAACATATCTTTTACGGTGAGATCGTATCCTAATCTATTTTTAACCTTATTAACTACCAATGTCATTTTAAGACTATGCCCTCCTAGATCAAAGAAATTATCGGTAAGTCCTATTTTATCTACACCTAAAACTTCTTGCCATATAGCAACTAGTTCTTTCTCTATCTCGGTTGTAGGTGTTACATATACACTCTTAATTCTATCTTTAGATTGTATAGAAGGTAAGGCCTTCTTATCTATTTTTCCGTTAGGAGTCAAAGGAATCATCTCTAACTCCACATAAAAACTCGGCAACATATAATCGGGTAATTGATTACTTAATTCTATACGTAATTCTTGTTTATCTATCGGAGCATCACCCACAATGTAGGCTACAATAGCTTGATCACCTTCAACCTCCTTAATAGCCACGACACATTGATTAATAGATTCCTGAGATATTAAAGCATGCTCTATTTCTCCTAATTCTATACGATACCCTCTTATTTTAACCTGATCATCCTTACGTCCTAAAAACTCTATCGTTCCATCTGATAACCATCTGGCAATATCTCCAGTTTTGTAAAGTTTTGCTCCTTCTATAAAAGGATGTGCAACAAACTTTTCTGATGTTAAATCTTCTTGATTTAAATACCCTCTTGAAAGTCCGTCTCCAGAGATACATAACTCTCCAAAAACCCCTACAGGTTGTAATGATAACGTATCAGACAGAATATATACTTCTGTATTTGTTACCGGTGTTCCTATAGATATAATATCTCTTTCAAGATGACTTTCTTCTACTTTACACATCGTAGAACTAATCGTAGTTTCCGTTGGACCATATTCATTATAAAAATCGGCAACAGCACATAGCTTTTGCGCTAGATTTTTTGAACAAGCTTCTCCACCTGCAATGATTCTACGTAGATCGGCACACGCATCAAGTTCATCAAGATGTTCTAGATAACTTGGTGTTGCATGGATGTGTGTTATAGCATACTCTTTTAACACTTTCGTGAAATCTACTGGATCTAGAATACGATCTTTAGATACTCCTACTAAGGTAGCCCCATGTAATAACGCTAAGAATATTTGCTCCATAGAAGCATCAAAAGCTGGATTTGAAAATTGTAGCACACGCTCTGAACTATCAAAACCAAAAGCTTTTCCTTGACCTACAATATAGTTGACTAAACTTTTATGTTCAATCATAACTCCTTTAGGATTCCCTGTAGAGCCTGACGTATAAATGATATACGCAAGATTGGTAGCCTCCAAAGAAATAGCAGGTAAATTTGTGTTATAACGATCTTGTTTTGCAACAAAATCTGATATGACTTTATTATTTATAGTAACCTTACTGTTACTATCATTTTCTATATAATCAATACGTTGTTGTGGGTAATCAGGATCTACTGGAACATACGCTCCTCCTGTTTTTAATATCGCTAATAACGAAATATATAACCACTCGCTACGATCTAGTTTTACAACGATAAGATCTTCAATCTCAACATCAAAATTCGTTAATAAATAGTTTGCTAATTGACTTGAGACAGCATCTAATTCTCTATACGTAAATTCCTTACTATCAAATTCTAAAGCGATTTCATTAGGAGTATTTTCTGCTTGTTCTATAAATAAGTCAACAACTGTTTTATGTGAAGGATATGATAGTTTTGTTGCATTAAAATCCTGCAATAACATCTCTTTTTCTGTCTCTGGAATATAGTTTACATCCGTTAAAGACTGTGTTGGGTTAAGAACAAAGCTCTCTAAAATATTTAGATATGCTACCAGGATACGCTCCATGGTCGTATGCATAAAGATATCTGAATTATAATCCCAATCTATAGAAATTCTTCTATCACTTTGGTTTCCTACAGTATAATCTATTTGCTCATAAATAGTATTTACAACAACACTTATATCAAATTGCGTAGCCTTGTTATGTCCTTTTATAACTTCGATCTCTGCATCTAGCAATGACATACTTTGTAAAGGAACATTTATAAAACTAAACATATATTGAAAAAGCGGATGTGTATGTAAACCTCTCTCAGGGTTGATTCTCTCTACGACTTTTCCAAAAGGAGTATCATCATGCGTATACGAATCCAAACAGGTTTCTTTCACCTCATTAAGCACCTCTAGAAGTGTACTGTCACTGGAAAATGTTGTTCTTAAAGCGATTGTATTTACAATCATCCCTAACACTTCCTGGAACTCTTTGTAACGTCTATTTGCTACCGCAGTTCCTACACAGATATCTGTTTGGTTACTAAACTTATATAGCGCTATTTTAAATGCTGCTATCATTGTAATAAACAATGAAGTACTTTGCTTTTCTGAGAATCTTCTCAACTTCTCAGAAAATTCTAATGAAAATACGTGAGAAATGGTTCCTCCATTTTTGCTAGTAGTTTCTGATCTGTTATAATCTAATGGTATTAATTGCTCATTAGAGAATCCCTCAAACTTTTCTTCCCAAAAATCTAATTTCTGGTTGAGTACGCTTTCGCGAAAGCTTTCTTTTTCCCAGTACGCATAATCTTTAAAAGTAACCGCTGGTTTTTTAACCTCAAACTCAGGGTTTCTTTTTAGTTCGTTATAAATATCTACAAAATCTCTAAATAGAATACCTTGTGTCCATCCATCTAAAATAAGGTGGTGTTCACAGAATAAAAGCACGTTTTCTTCTGCAGAAAATTTAAGTAACTCCACTCTAAAAAGAGGTCCTTCTTCTATTTCAAAAGAAATACTTTCTAAAGCCTCAAGACGATCAACAATCATTTTTTCCTTTGCATCTTCTTTTACTTCTCTACAATTTGTAACAGGAATATGATATGCAAATGGAGATAAGATTTTCTGATAAGGCACGCCTTCATTATTCACAAAAACAGTTCTTAAAATCTCATGCTTCTCTATCAATTTAGAAAATGTTTTTTCTAGTATTTGTACATCAACATGCCCCGTTAACCGAATGGCTCTTGAAACATGATATGAAGTATCTTCTGTATCTAGTTGATTTAAAAACCATAACCTATCTTGAGCATATGATAATGGATACAACGCTTGAGTAGGAGCTATAATATTTTGAATCTCTTTTTTATCAAGAGAAGGAACAAGCTCACTGATCTCTTTTATGGTAGGAGATTTATAGAATTCTTTTAAAGATAACTCAATCCCTTTCTGATCCCTTAAATCACTAATAAACTGATTTGCTAGTAATGAATGACCTCCTAATTCAAAGAAGCTCACCGTAACATCTACTTCATCTAATTTTAATAATTCTTGCCAGATAGCCGCAATCTCTTTTTCTTCTTTGGTAGAAGGAAGTTCTACAACTTTATTTGTGTTTATAGTGATTGCCGCTGGTAAGCTTTTTATATCAATCTTACCATTAGGTAATAAAGGAATAGCCTCTATGATTACAAAATGAGTAGGAATCATAAACTCTGGCAGATATTCTTTTAGATCTATAACCAAAGTATGTATGTTTACAAAAGCTTCATTTGCTACGAGATAAGCAATTAGAATTGGCATTCCTTTCACCTCTTTTATACATGCATAACTATCTAGCACATATATATTTGCTTGTTGTATCGCTTGTTCAATCTCACCTATCTCTATTCTATATCCTCTGTAACTTAACTGATTATCTTTTCTTCCGTAAAAGATGAGATTATTATCTACATCCCATTTTCCAAGGTCACCTGTCTTATATATACGATTCCCGTCTATATTTAAAAATGCCTGATCAGTAAGTTCTTTCTTATTCAAATAAGAAACGGCAAGTCCTATCCCTGAAAGCCCTATCTCCCCGATAGCACCTTTAGGTAATACTTTTGTTCCATCTAGCAGATAGACACCTCTATTTGTAATAGGTTTTCCTATAGGAAGTGAAGCATCTGCTTTTGTTACTTTATGGTAGGTTGCACAAACCGTACTCTCTGTAGGTCCGTACGTATTATATACTTGATACACCTCTATAAGTTGATCTACTTGATGTGGCTTTAAT
>CAKZKZ010000530.1 GCA_937124495.1 uncultured Dokdonia sp.
GGCTTTGGAATTGGATTGTACTATTGTAAAAAAATTATTGAAAAACATCTTGGTAAAATTTCTTTGTCTTCAAATAAACGGTAGAAATCTATGTGTAAGATTCTATCTGTTACTGGGTGAAATTGGATATCTTGAAGGATAGCACGGTATGTGGTTCCATCAAGCTCAATATCTACCGTATGCGCATCTGGTGTGTATACCAAGTTTTTGAACGCTAACTCTCCTGCGCTAAAATGCATTGGTTGATCCCCTCCGTAGATTACGCAAGGTACCTGTCCAGCATTACGTAAGGCTTTAGTAGCTTTGCTGCCTACGCTTTCTCTTTTAGATCCTTTGATCGAAATTGACTTCATTTTAAAATATATTAAGTATTAATTAATTACATAACAAACTTAGATGCAATACTTGTGTTGCTATTAACACGGTGCATAACATCTGCAAATAGTGGCGCACAACTCAACACTTTTACCTTATCGCTCTTGTGCTCTCTAGGAATCGAATCTGTAACGATTAATTCTTTGAGTTGACTATTTTCTAATTTTTCATAAGCATTACCACTCAAAATAGCGTGTGTACAAATTGCTCGTACGCTTAATGCTCCTTTTTCCATCATCAGATCTGCTGCTTTTGTTAAGGTTCCAGCAGTATCTACCATATCATCTACAAGAACGACATGTTGCCCTTCTACATTACCTATAAGTTCCATGTGAGAGATTACATTTGCTTTTGCACGTTGCTTGTAACAAATAACAACATCACTCTCCATCGCTTTACTGTAAGCATAGGCTCTTTTACTACCTCCCATATCTGGAGAAGCAATCGTAAGGTTTTCTAATCCTAGGTCTTGTAAATAAGGTAAGAAAATCGTAGAAGCAAATAAATGATCTACTGGTTTCTCAAAAAACCCTTGGATTTGATCTGCGTGCAAATCCATAGTGATAATACGAGTCGCTCCAGCAGTCTCTAGCAAATTTGCTTTAAGTTTTGCTGCAATAGGAACTCTAGGCTTGTCTTTACGATCTTGACGTGCCCAACCAAAATAAGGAATAACTGCTGTGATATGTCTAGCAGATGCTCTTTTTGCAGCATCTAACATAAGCAACATCTCCATCAGGTTATCACTGTTAGGCATGGTACTTCCAATAATAAAAACTCTAGAGCCACGAACAGATTCTTCAAACGAAGGTTGAAATTCTCCATCACTATAGGTAGATGTAATAACATTTCCTAATGGTTGCCCGAATGCTTTTGCAATGGCTTCTGCAAGAACTTTGCTTTTTTGACAAGCAAATATTTTAGGTTGTGGTACTGTAGCGGTCATTTTGGTAACAGTTAACAGATTGATTAATGGTTCCCTTCTTAAAAAGGAGGTGCAAAAGTAGTAATAAAAATAGGTCTAGCCTTAGAAAAAGTAGGCTTTTATGCGGTTTGCATAAAATTATTCTTTAATTTTGCTGTTCATACTAGCCGAAATGGCGGAATTGGTAGACGCGCGCGACTCAAACTCGCGTTCCTTTGGAGTGTGGGTTCGATTCCCACTTTCGGTACAAAAAAAAAGCTGACTATAAATAGTCAGCTTTTTTGTTTGCTTGATTTTATATTTTATTTCACCTTTTCTTCTAACGCAAAATGCCTAATATCATAGATATTATAATCTATTACATCAATCAGATTATTTATTAGACTTATTTGCACAACGCTAACGGAAAACCTAGCTTCATCTTAATTACAATTACTTAATCGGCACCTAAAATATTCGAATTTTGGAATGTTTTTGTAGCGATTTTAACAATTAGCGCTAGGTCATGTTATTACAATAGAACTGCTTTAAAAAACTCAAACTTATATATAAGAGAGTAATAGTAATGAGAAGGTATCATTTATTTCTCAAACCTACTTTATATCCCCAAAAAGCATAAAATAAAATAATAAAATAACAAGGTAATAAAATCCAATATCCTGATGTAGCAGCCTCAGAACTTGCTATGATATCTCCTATGCCATCTGCAATTAATTGCTCCTTTTTACGATCAACTATAGCTCCATATAAAGGAGGTATAATAGCTCCTCCTGAAATTGCCATAATAAGTAATGCAGAAGCTATTTTTGTAAATTTCCCCAATCCATTTAAAGCTAATGGCCATATTGCAGGCCAAACTAATGCGTTTGCAATTCCTAGTGCTGAAACAAAAAGAACTGAAGAAAATCCACTTGTAGTGATGATACAAATTGATAATACCAAACCGAGTATAGCACTTACTTTCAATGCCGTTTCTTGGCGAATGTATTTCGGAATAAGAAATACTCCTAAAATATAAGTTCCAACCATAGCCATTAAAGTAAATAGTGTGAAGAATTTTGCTTGATTTATTGGAATATCTAAAGAGATTCCATAAGATATGATTGTATCACCTGCTATTACTTCTACCCCTACATATACAAATAATGCTAGCACTCCAAACCATAAATGCGGAAACTGAAAAATATTTTTTTTAACAGAATCTCCTTCCTTTGTTTCTTTAATAGGTTCTGCTTTTACATTTGGCAATGGGGCTTTTCTAATCAAAATTCCCAGTATAAATAATACAATTGCCATAATTATATATGGCGTTATAACACTATCAGACATAGTGTTCAATAACTTATCCTTCTCTAAAGTATCTACCTGATTTAATCTATCTTTTATTTCATCTATTCCTGATAATAATAGTGCTCCAAAAATAACTGAGCCAAGAGCTCCAGCAACCTTATTTGCAATTCCCATAATTGCAATACGTTTTGCAGCACTTTTTAATGGTCCTAAAATAGTTATATATGGATTGGATGCTGTTTGCAACAATGTCATACCTGCTCCTTGTACAAAAATCCCAATTAAAAATATCCAATATGTTCTTGCACGAGCCGCAGGTATAAAAATTATTGCTCCTATAGCCATGATTATTAATCCTAATGACATTCCTTTCTTATATCCTATCTTATTAATTATAAATGAAGCAGGCAAAGCCATAAACACAAAAGATATATATGAAGCTGATGCAACTAAATATGATTGAGAATCTGTAAGCTCATTTATAGTTTTCATAAATGGAATTAAAGCTCCATTAATCCAAGTGATAAAGCCAAAGACAAAAAAAAGTCCCGCTATAATTAAAATTGGGATCAACGTATTTTTCTTAGATAACTCTTTATGGGAATCGTTCATAATCAATTTTCTTCTTCAGGTGTATTTAATATTCTATCTCTAGTAATTTTTAAGTAGTTTCTTCCTATTGGGATTTTCCTACTAGCTATCTCTACTGTATTTCCTTCTATAGCCTCTATTTTATTTATAGAAATGGTATATGAACGATGTATTCTTATAAAATTAGATTCAGGAAGCTCTTCTGTAATTGCCGTTAAAGATTTATGTACAATATGGTCACCTACATCTGTAATAAGTTTAATGTAGTCTTTTAAGCTTTCTATATACAAAATGTCATTGAGGTTGACTTTGATTAATTTCTTATTTACTTTTAAAAAAATATGAGGTTCTTGACGTAAATGAGTATACTGACTTTCTGAATTCAAATAAACCCGTTGGTATATTTTATTCATTGTTTTTAGAAACCTGTTAAATGGAATTGGCTTGACTAAATAGTCTAAAATATTTAATTCATAACTCCTTACTGCATATTCTCTATAAGCTGTTGTTATAACAATTAAAGGTTTATAGTTTAAGTTTTCTATAAATGTAAGCCCATTCATTTGTGGCATATTAATATCTATAAAAAGAACATCTACTTTTTCTTTTTCAAGACTACTATACGCCTTTAAAGGTTGATTAAATGTAGCTGTAATTTCAACATCAGTAAATTTTTTCAAATGACTTTCTATGACATTAATTGCCAGTTGTTCATCATCGATAATTATACATTTGATTTTCATTTTACTGGAATCTTTAGAGAGAGACTATATATATCTTCTTTAACATTAGTTTCTAAAGTAAAGTTATTATAAAACAACAAATACAATCTTCGTTTGGCATTTGCAATTCCAATCCCAAACCCTTCATTCTCTTTTTTATTAGAATCAGGATTGAAATTATTACTAAGTGTGAATTCTAAATAATCTTTATCTATTATTTTAAAATCCATTTTTATTTCTAATCTATCATTTTCTTTAAGGCCATGTTTAAAACAGTTTTCTACAAATGAGAGGATGAGCAGTGGTGGCACCTTAACTTCTTCAATATTTCCAGATATACTCATAACAGATTCAATACGATCTCCAAAACGTAATTTTTCTATATCTATAAAGTTATTAATATGACTTATTTCTTCTATTAAATTTGCTTTAGATGTATTAACCTCATATAGTACATATTGCATCATTTCTGATAATTTAATGACTAGTCTAGGAGCATTATCTGATTTTTGTAATGTTAAGGCATATAAGTTATTTAAGGTATTAAAAAAGAAGTGTGGTTGTATTTGAGTTCTTAAATATTTAAGTTCAGTGCTTGTTTGCAAAATAGCCAAATCTTCATTTTTCCGTTTCTCTATAGACCAATCAATAACCAGTTTAATTGCAGACACAAATCCGATTACATAAAGTTCTCCAAGAATTACAGCAATAATGTGATTTAATTCTAAAAACTTCCCAGAGTCTTCTGCTTCTGGCCAAATCTCTTTTGTTACTAATAAGTAATTTAACCCTGTCCTAATCAAATAAACAAGTACTAGTATTAATGATAAATACAATAAATACTTTTTATATTTTTTATTTAGTATAAACTTAGGAATGAGGTAATATACATTAATGTATATAACAATTATATGAATAGGAAACTCAACAAGGTTTGATTTAAACGAATACCAAAAATCATCAAAATAACTCCCCCAACGAATTACGTTAAATGAAAAATAGCTCAACCAAAATAACAGATGATATTTAGCTGGGATAGTATTTTGAATTCTCATTTTAATTGCTGAAATATTACTAATTAAGCAACAATTCTAAGGATATAATAGCTAATTAGCAATAAAATTGCGAATTCTTTTATTGTCAAAATCCTTTGTCGACAATTTAGTGTTGTTCGTATGCAAAACTACGTTGTCTGCATTATTTGTTTTTTAAATAATACCTAAACTGATAGATTTAACACAAATTAAATAACCAAAATTATGAAACAAAGCTTAAGATTATTTTTCTTACTTTCTTTTTTACTACTTATGAGCCAAGTAACTTTTGCTCAAGAAAAAGAAGTTACAGGAAAAGTGACTGTAAAAATTGATGGAACTCCTATTATAGGAGTTAATGTCTTAATTGAAGGCACAACAAATGGTGCTCAAACAGATTTTGATGGAAATTATGTCATTACGGCATCAGTAGGTGACATATTAAGTTTTTCCTATGTAGGAATGAAAAGTACGCAAGTTACTGTTCAGGATGCTACCGTTATTAATATTCAACTTGAAGAAGACCTAGAAAGTCTAGATGAAGTTATTGTTACTGCACTCGGGATTAAGAAAACACGTAAATCCATAACATATGCTGCTCAAGATATTAATTCTGAGGAGTTAAGCAGAACTAAGCAGACAAACCCTATTAATAGTTTATCTGGTAAAGTATCTGGTGTATCTATAACTAGAAGCGCCTCAGGTTCTGGTGGATCTGTAAAAGTCGTATTAAGAGGTAATGCTTCTCTAGGAAACAATCAACCGTTATATGTAGTTGATGGAATTCCATTATCTAACCCAACAGCAGGACAACCTTCCGACACCTTTGGTGATATTAATGGAGGTAATAGAGATGGTGGAGATGCATTGGCGTTACTTAATCCTGAAGATATCGAATCTTTAACAGTATTAAAAGGAGCTTCAGCTTCAGCTCTTTATGGTAGTGCTGGTTTAAATGGAGTTATCTTAATTACTACAAAGCGTGGTAGATCAGGTGGGTTTAAAGTAAATTACTCATCTAACTTAACAGTAGATAGCGCAGCATATCTTTTAGATCTTAATGGAGAAACTGAAAATAATGTTGATGATTTTTTAAATACAGGAGTAACAAACATAAACTCTTTGAATATATCAGGAGGATCCGAGACAGCGCAAACGTATTTTTCATATAGTAATACTTTTGGATCTGGTGTGTTACAAACAAACAATATAAAACAACATACATTTAACATCAGAGAGACTGCTCAATTATTTGATGGTAAACTTAAAGTGAATGCAAGTGTACTAGCTTCTACTCAAAAAATTAGAAATAGAGCTGTTTCTGGGTTGTATTTTAATCCTTTAATAGGGGCATACAATTTCCAATCAGATACAGAGAATCTTTCTGAGTATCGTAATTTTGAAGAGTTTGATCCTACTAGAAATATTCAAAGACAGCGCTGGTTTAGACCTACATCAGATATCGAACAAAATCCATACTGGATTTTAAATCGCAACCCAGCAGAAGACACTAATAATAAATTACTAGCATCATTAAATTTGAATTATAAGTTTAATGATTTAATATCCCTTCAGGCTAGAGGTACGTATGACAAGTCAATCTTGGATTATGAAAAAAGAGTATTTGCAACTACTGAGGCAACATTGGCTCCTGCAAATGGTCGTTATATTGTTACTGAAAATGACTTTACACGTCTTTTCGGAGATCTTATAGCAACAATAACACCAACAATTAATGATGACTATTCATTAAATGCTATTGTAGGGACAAGTATTACGCGTAACATAACAGAATCTTTCACAGGAGATTCCGGAACTAATGGAGGTTTACAATTTGCAAATGTATTTTCATTTCAAAACTTTCAAGGGAATCCACAAGTGAGTTTTACGCAAAATTCATTAGAAACATTGGGATATTCTATATTTACAAGTGCCACTTTAGGGTATCAAGATAAAATTTATGTAGATGTAACAGCCAGAAATGATTGGGACTCTACACTGCCATCTTCAGATAATTCGTTTTTCTATCCTTCTGTAGGAGTTACTGGAGTATTGAATGAATTATTTAATCTTGGTGATAGGGTTTCTTTTGCAAAGTTACGTGCTTCTTATGCAGAAGTTGGAAATGGTTTTGCAGCAGATATATTAGCGCGTAATAGAGCTATTTCATTTGGAGGAGGAGGAGTATCGTCTTTTCCAACAAGCCCGTTTCCAGGAACGACACCTGAGCCAGAAAGACAACGTTCTTTTGAAATAGGCACAGAATGGCGTTTTGATAATAATCGCTATGGAATCGATATAGGGTATTACAGAACCAGTACCATCAATCAGTTATTTACTGTTCCTATCTCTGTTACAGTTACAGAAGAAGGGGTGCCTTTTGCATTTATAAACTCTGGCGATATTTTAAATAAAGGTGTTGAAGCGACTCTATTTGCTAAACCTATCGATACTGATGATTTTAAATGGAGAACGACGTTAAATTTTGCAACAAATGACAACGAAATTAAACGACTTGTAGATACTGGTATTGAAGGAGTAGAGTCATTATCAAATGTTGCTATTTCACCCCCTGGAGTAAATACATTTGGATCCTTCTTAGTAGAAGGAGGCTCTTTTGGAGATATTTATGCACAAGTAGTTGCAAGAAATGAAGATGGTTTACCTATTGTAGATACTAGTGATGGTATTGTTATTCAACAGCAAGATGATGATGATAGAGTTCCTGGGTTAGAATTAGTAGGTAATGCAAATCCTGATTTTACCTTAGGTTGGAATAATTCATTTGGATATAAAAACTGGACACTAGATTTTCTTGTTGACGGAAAGTTTGGTGGTGAGACTGTAAGTTTAACAGAAGCTATTGTAGAAGGATTAAGTAACAATTCTGCAAGAGAAACTGCAAATGCACCTGTACAGATAGTTAGTCCTGAAGGTGTTGTTTCTACGATATCTGCTCAAGAATATTACAGTGCAGCTGGTGGTAGAAATGGATTTACTGGAGAGTATGTATACAGCGCTACAAATGTAAGACTTGCTGAGTTTGCACTAGGCTACAATTTTAACTTATCTGACGATTCATTTTTCTCAAATATAAAAGCATCTTTAGTAGGGAGTAATCTATTTTTCTTCTATAAAGATGCGCCACATGATCCTAATATTTCGTTAAGCACAGGTAATGCATTACAAGGAGTAGATGTTTTTGGTCTTCCATCTACGAGAAGTATTGGGCTTAACCTTAACTTAACATTTTAAAAAAAAATGACTATGAAACAAATAAGTAAATTATTATTAATCCTTACCTTTTTTGGATTAATTACAGTCTCTTGTAGTGATTTTGACGATGTCAATGACAATCCAAGGAACATTTCGGAAGAACAATTAGAAGTAGATTTTCAAAATATAGGTTCAAACTATCAAGGTATTTTTGAAAATATTTATCAATACGCTCCTGCTTGGTCATACCAGTTACAGCAAAACTTAAATGCAGATGTTTATTCAGGATATATGACTAATCCTCGTCCATTTGTTGCTGGCGCCAATAACACAACCTACAATGTGGTTAGTGGATGGAATGATTTTATTTGGAGTGTGCCTTACACTGAGGTTATGGGTAGAGTTAATACAATAGATAGGTTAGCATCAGAAGAATTCCCTACATTAAATGCTGTCGCACTCATACTAAAGGTTGAAGCGATGCATCGTGTGTCTGATGTTTTTGGGCCTATAGTATATACTAATTTTGGTGATTTAGAAAACGCAGGGGTTTATGATTCTCAACAAGAAGCATACAATGCTTTTTTTACAGATTTAGACACTGCCGAAAGTATTTTGACTGCAGATATAGAAAACTTATCATTTAGTGAGTTTGATTTATCATATGGAGGAGATTATACAAAGTGGGTCATTTTTGCCAATTCTTTACGTTTACGTTTAGCCATACATATTTCAAAAGTAGACCCTGCAAGAGCTAAGAACGAAGGTGAAAAAGCTCTAAACCATCCTCTGGGTGTAATGGCTTCAAATGCAGATAGCTTTTTTGTAAATAGTAATATAGATCATCCTCTTGCTACTATAGATAATTCATGGGGTGATATCCGTATGAATGCCTCTATGGAATCAATATTATCTGGATATAGTGATCCAAGAATAAATTCATATTTTTCTGAAGTAAACCCAGGTGATGCCGAAACTGTTCCTGTTATTCCTGGAGAATTAAAAGGAGTTCGTGGTGGATTACCACTACTTTCTGGATTTGCTGATGAACTTGCTCAAAAGGCTGATTATATCAATTTTGCAGTATTAAATGATGATATTCACACACCTAGAGTACAATTGATGACAGCGTCAGAGGTTTATTTTTTAAGAGCTGAAGCCGCATTACGTAATTGGGCTGGAGCTGGTGATGCTCAAAGCAATTATGAGCAAGGTATTACAATTTCTTTTCAACAACGAGGGGCAAATGGAGCATCTAGTTACATTGCAGACAATACCTCATCTCCAGCAGATTATATCGACCCTGTAACGCCTGCAAATAGCATATCTGCATTAAGTAATGTTACAATAGCTTGGGATGCTGGTGATACGGATGAAGTGAAACTAGAAAAAGTAATTACTCAAAAATGGATTGCTATGTTTCCTGAAGGTCAAGAAGCTTGGACTGAATTTAGACGTACGGGATATCCAAAAATATTTCCTGTTGTAAGCAATCAAAGTGGAGGAATTGTAGATACAGATATACAGATAAGAAGGATTCCTTTTGTAGATAGTGAACTGTCAACAAATGCTGCAGGAGTAGCTGCAGCTGTCAATCTTTTAGGTGGCTCAGATAATGCTGGCACAAGAGTGTGGTGGGATACAGGAGGGCCTAACTTTTAAAAATAATACTATTTGAATATTAGTTTGAATTAGGCTTTAGCAATAGGGAGATTATCTCCCTGTTGCTTTACACTTATAACGATCATTAAATTGTGTAAATCAGGATTAGTACGCTTTCGCGAAAGCGCAACAAACAACTATAAATCAGTGTTCTAAAACAGGTCAATTCATATTGTCACGTACTTAGAAATTTTGTGTAGAATAATGTTATGATATTAGATTTAGAAAATTACAAAACACTTACCTATTCTAAAGCTGGGAGATTTGAAGAAACTCGTTATGAAAAAATTCATAACGTTCTTTTTAAAACATCCACTGAAGCTTCTATTTTAGTTGCAAGAGAAATAGCGGCTTTAATTAAAGAAAAGGCACAATCTAATTCTCATTGTGTTTTAGGGTTAGCCACCGGGTCATCTCCTATTAAAGTATATGAGGAATTAGTAAGAATGCATAAAGAGGAAGGGTTAAGTTTTTCAAACGTAATCACTTTTAACCTTGATGAGTATTACCCTATGGATAGTAGTAATATTCAAAGCTATCATTATTTTATGCATGAACACTTATTTAATCATATTGACATTTTACCTGAGAACGTCAATATCCCTAACGGTGTCATAAAAAGTGAAGATTTATATCAATATTGTATAGATTATGAAATAAAGATTAAAGAAGTTGGAGGA
The DNA here is from genome assembly GCA_937124495.1 of uncultured Dokdonia sp. Classification (GTDB taxonomy): domain Bacteria; phylum Bacteroidota; class Bacteroidia; order Flavobacteriales; family Flavobacteriaceae; genus Dokdonia. The sequence goes on from CAKZKZ010000530.1 coordinate 10,496, forward strand.
ATAGATTTTCAACTTTTAGGAATCGGTAGAACGGGGCATATTGGTTTTAATGAACCAGGCTCACATTTTAATTCAAGTACTAGAATTATAACCCTAGATCATATAACAAGAATAGATGCTGCTCCTGCTTTTTTAGGCATTGATAATGTGCCTAAAAAAGCCATTACGATGGGGATAGGCACCGTATGTAATGCTAAAAGAATTGTTCTTTTGGCTTGGGGTCTCAATAAGAATAATATCATAAAGAAAACTATTGAAGGTGATATAAGTTCTAATGTTCCTGCAACATATTTACAGCATCATAAAAATGCAACTTTTGTAATAGACGAAGAAGCATCTTCTGAGTTAACACGAGTAAAAACACCATGGCTTGTTAAATCTTGTCTATGGACAGCATCTCTTAAACTTAAAGCTGTTGTTTGGTTAAGTGAATTATTAAAAAAGCCTATTCTAAAATTAACAGATAAAGACTATAATGACAATGGAATGTCTGATCTTTTGACAGAAGAGGGAACGGCATATGATTTAAATATTAAGATGTTTAATAGGCTTCAGCATACAATTACAGGTTGGCCTGGAGGGAAACCTAATTCAGATGATTCCAATAGACCTGAAAGAGCAGTTCCTTCTAAAAAAAGAGTTATCATATTTAGTCCTCATCCAGATGATGATGTCATATCTATGGGAGGAACTTTTGATCGATTAGTAGAGCAAGGACATGAAGTCCATATTGCATATCAGACATCTGGAAATATAGCTGTATCTGATGAGGAAGCTTTAAAGTTTGCAGAGATTGCAAAAACTATCAATTCTAATTCTAAAGAAGTAAATGATATCATTGATTTTATAAAAAATAAAAAGGACAATGATATAATAGATCCAATTTCAGTTAGAAAACTTAAAGGATCTATTCGTAAAAGTGAATCATTGGCAGCAACAAGGTATTTAGGAATATCAGATACTAATGTTCACTTTTTAAACCTTCCCTTTTATGAAACTGGAACTATCAAAAAAGGAAGTATTACTCAAGAAGATATTTCAATTGTCAATGATTTAATAACTAAAATACAGCCAAATCAAATATTTGCGGCAGGAGATTTAGCAGATCCACATGGGACTCATAAAGTATGTCTAGATATTTTATTCTCATCCATTAATCTCTTAAAGGAAAAAACATATATGCAAGATTGTTGGGTTTGGTTGTACAGAGGAGCCTGGCATGAATGGGAATCGTATGAAATAGAAATGGCAGTACCTATGAGTCCTGATCAAGTTCTAAAAAAGAGACACGCAAT
>CAKZKZ010000531.1 GCA_937124495.1 uncultured Dokdonia sp.
AATGCTGTAAGCATTGCTAGATCATCTTCTTGATTTAACTCTATGTCATCATCTGGCATTGAACATCCATGAAAAAGGAAAGAAGCAGAAAGTAGGATTATAAAATATTTATTCATGATGGATTGTTTATTACTAGATGCTAGGATAAGAAAAACGTTGCGTTGTGATTTTTGTTTTAATATATTTTGTGTACGTATTAAAACAAAAAAAGAGCTTCAAATTTGAAGCTCTTTTTTGAAGAGGTATCGAGCGGATTCGAACCGCTGTAGATGGTGTTGCAGACCACTGCCTAGCCACTCGGCCACGATACCTTTTTAAGGTGATTGCAAATGTAATATATTTTTTAAGAATTCATCTTTACTTTTTGTTTTTAACCGAAAATGATTTAAAATTTATTCAGATAAGATATGTATTGAAAAGTATAGTGAGCTATATTTAATAGAAATAATGCAATATGTATAAATTTTAGCCATTTTTTAGGAAATAGAAAAAGTAAAGATGAGTTCATAGTACAGAATAAAAATAATCATCTATTCTCTACTTTTACTACGTTCTACAGTTACCATTTCTACATCACCTCCAATTGGCGGATTTAATTTAGAAACCATCACGGTGGCATGTCTAATTAAAGGTTCTTGATCTATAAATCGTTTTAAAATACGCTCGCAAACGGTTTCTAAGAGATGCGAAGACATAGACATTTCTTCCTTGACAATATGATTTAATAATACATAATCTACGGTATCTCCTAGCTGATCTGTCTGAGCGCTTTTAGATAAATCGGCATCTACCTCAACATCTACGCGATAATCAGACCCTATTTTTTTTTCTTCAATCAAACAGCCGTGATAGGCGTATACTCTAATATTTGTAACTCTAATTTTCCCCATATTTATTTTTCGCGAAAGCGGAAACCTTATTAATTGATTTACAAAGTTACTTTAAAAGCAACGAATAATCATATATAATTTAACCTGTAAATAAGTCAAATACATTACTGATAGCACTTGTTTTTGATTTATAAAATTCTGTAAATGTGCATTTTTGACAGGTAACAGAGGTGTATTTTTCTGTTTGCACATCAAATATTTTAGACAAGGTTCCACCAGTTGCTCTCATTTGACCGACGGTATATTCGCGATGATTGCATTTTGGGCAGGTATAATTTAAATGTTTCATAGGCTGTTGTTTCCTTATCAGTAGTGTGTACACGGATATTGTTACAATTAATTGTCTTTTAAAGGAGGAGAGGACTTTTAATATCATCATTTCTTTTTGACTTGTAAGGCGGGATTTTTCCGTAATTTTACGCCTTCAATTTTTAGGGCGATGAAAGAAGCACAAAAATCACTTAATTTTTTAGAGCAAATCGTAGAAGACGATCTAGCAAATGGATATACAAAAGACCAATTGCGATTTCGATTTCCACCAGAGCCTAATGGGTATTTACACATTGGACACTGCAAGGCGATATGCATCAGTTTTGGACTAGGGGAGAAGTACAATGCTCCGGTAAACTTACGTTTTGACGATACCAATCCAGCCAAAGAAGAGCAGGAATATGTAGACGCGATCAAGGAAGATGTTGCTTGGTTAGGCTATCAATGGGATAAAGTATGTTTCTCTAGTGACTATTTCCAAGAGTGATACGATTGGGCGATCCAAAAGATCAAAGATGGTAAAGCCTATGGGGACAGGCAAACAAGTGAAGAAATAGCGATTCAAAAAGGAACACCAACAGAACCAGGTGTTGCTGGACCGTATCGCGATCGTTCGGTAGAAGAAAATTTAGATCTTTTTACCCGAATGAAGAATGGAGAGTTTGAAGCAGGAGCACATATATTACGTGCAAA
>CAKZKZ010000532.1 GCA_937124495.1 uncultured Dokdonia sp.
TTATAGGGCGTCTTGAATTATTTACAGTATTAATTTTATTGACGCCATTCTTTTGGCGTAATAGGTAGGTATGCATTTATTAAAAAAATACGATGTTGTTATTATTGGAGGAGGTCCTATAGGACTTACGTGTGGTATTGAGGCTCAAAAAAGAGGGCTTTCTTATATCATTTTAGAAAAAGGTGTGTTGGTCAATGCTATCTATAATTTTCCAGAGCAAATGACATTCTTTAGTACGTCTAAATTATTAGAAATAGGGGATGTTCCTTTTATATCTCATACAGATAAACCTACACGTAAAGAAGCTCTAGAATATTATAGAAGAGTGCAGGAAAGTTGGGGTTTAAACATGAAGCTTTATACAGAAGTATCTTCTATGCATCCAACAGAGGATGGATATCATATTACTACAAATAAAGGTGATACGTTTGCAAAATCTGTGATTGTATGTACAGGATTTTATGACACTCCAAGAACATTACATATACCTGGAGAAGATCTACCTAAAGTGCGGCATTTTTATCATAGTCCTCATCCATATGTAGGTCAAAAAATAGTCGTTATAGGTGCTGCAAATTCTGCTTGTGATGTAGCATTAGAAACGTATTATAAAGGAGCAGATGTGACGATGGTGATTCGTAGAACAGAGATTTATCCTAAAACAAAATATTGGATCAAGCCTAATATAGAAAACAGAATAAAAGAAGGGGCTATCAAAGCTTATTTTGATAGTAATGTAATCGAAATAAAAGAAAGCACAGTTATACTACAAACCCCCGAAGGTACTGTTGAAATAGAGAATGACTTTGTGCTAGCGATGATAGGCTATAAACCTAATTATGATTTGTTTGAATCTTTAGGTTTACCTATTTCTGATGATGCTATTAAAAGACCCATTCACAATGAGCAAACATTAGAAACACCTCTTAAAAATGTATATGTGGCTGGTGTTATAAATGCAGGACTCAAAACGAGTACTTTGTTTATAGAAAATACACGAGAACATGCCGCTATAATCTTGCAGAATATCGATAGTAATTTGTAGCTTTACATCTTTATTATAGCTTTTTTAAATATGAGTCAGACTACAGATACTATTTTAATGATTCGTCCTGTAAACTTTAGGATGAATGAACAAACAGCAGTCAATAATTACTATCAAAAAGTGATTGATGGAGTTGCACCAGAAACATTATTACAAAACGCACAGCAAGAATTTGACAATTTTGTTAGTAAATTAGAAGCTGTAGGGATCCATGTAGTTGTAGTAGATGATAGTAAAGAGACAGATACTCCTGATGCTCATTTTCCTAATAATTGGATAAGTTTTCATCAGGACGGGAGAGTAGCGATGTACCCAATGTTTGCAGAAAACAGACGTACAGAACGCCGTGAAGATATTTTGGATGTATTAGAATCTAAAGGGTTTACAATTACAGACATTATTGACTACTCTTCTGCAGAGGAAGAAAATCTTTTCTTAGAAGGAACCGGAAGTTTACTTCTGGATCGTGTGAATCGAAAAGCGTATTGTGCGCTTTCGCCTCGAGCAGATGAAGAAGTATTGATAGAGTTTTGTGAAGATTTTGAATATCTACCTGTTATTTTTACAGCAAATCAAACAGTAAACGGAGAACGATTGCCTATCTATCATACTAATGTAATGATGTGTTTAGGAGAAGCACTCTCTGTAATTTGCCTTGATACTATAGATGATAAGAAAGAACGCAAAAATGTGATTAAACATCTTAAACAAGATGGTAAAGAAATTATTTCTATAACAGAAGAGCAAGTAATTCATTTTGCAGGAAACATGTTAGAGCTTAAAGGAGCAAATAATATGCAATATCTTGTAATGAGCGTTGCAGCGCATCAAAGTCTTACAAAAAAGCAAACGGATCAAATAGAAAAACATGCAACGATACTTTCGAGTTCTCTTGATATTATAGAAGCTTGTGGAGGTGGTAGTGCTCGATGTATGATGGCGGAAGTGTTTCTTCCAAAAAAATAACGTATTTTCACTTATGCTTTCGCGAAAAACAAAATACGGACTTAAAGCACTTACGTACATAGCACGTCAGGATAAAGATACCATGGTACTTATCCAAGACATTGCTGAAGCGGAAGATATTTCTAGAAAATTTCTTGAAAGTATCTTACTTTCTATGAGAAAAGCTGGTTTTTTAGGAAGTAAAAAAGGAAAAGGAGGAGGTTATTACCTTATCAAAGAACCCAAAGAAATTAAAATGGCTGCTGTTATACGAGTTCTAGAAGGACCTATTGCCATGTTGCCGTGTGTGAGTCTAAATTTTTATGAAAAATGCGATGATTGCCCTGATGAAGGGAAATGTACTGTTCACGGATTGATGGAAGAGGTACGTGATAGTACATTGCATGTACTTGAAAATAAGACACTTGAAGATATTTTAATGTAAAAAATAAATTCCTAGTAATTATGTAGGAATTTATATATATTAGACTTGTAATTAAGCACAATGATATTGTCTTAGAAAGATGTTTTTTTTTAACTGTGTTTGTAGTTTTCATAGTTATTATTTAACTCAATTACTTTTGAGTTAATACTTAGGTTATATTTTTTTAGTAGGATTTAAAAAGCAACCAATATATCTTTCTTCAAATATTAATTGTGCTTTTTTCTTTTAATAATCTACAAACACAAATCTCTTGCATACGATATATTTCATTTCTTTTGTATAAGTTTGGGGATGCAAAAATATTGGTTTTTATTTTTCTTCATTTCTCTTATTCTATGTAGTTGCACAACTTCAAATGACCGTGTTGTTTTAGTAGAAAGAATAGATCTTCTACAAAAAAAAGCACTAAAGACTACTATAGATTCTAGTTACATTTATTTGATACAAGCTGAGCGATTAATGAAAGAGGTGTCAGATATACCTGATAGTCTTAAAGCTGAAAATCAGTATCAGATAGGACGTTATCAAAATGAAAAAGGGGCTATAGATAGCGCAGTATTATATTTTCAAAATGCAACAAATTATATAAAGCAAGGTCCTTTAACCCAAAAAGAGGTAGCTTATTTTTATTCAGCATGGGATGCATATTTAGATAAAGAAGAATATGGAGAGTGTATCGCTATAAATCAAAAATATAAATCATTATTAATAAAGAATAATGATGACCGTTTAACGAGTATTGCCCATAGTCTTGATAAGGCAATTTATCTTAAAACAAAAGAGTATAAAAAAGCATTACAAAGTAGTTCAGAGCAGATTAAATATTTAAAACGAACTGGAGATACTTCAGATGTTGTAAGTGCATTGATTTCTAGAACAAAAATCTTAGATGATGTAGATAAAGACTTAACAAATGTATATCAGTTATTAGATAGTCTTGTCATTCATAGTGATGATTATAGTAACGGAATAAATAGAATGCTTTACGGGCAGTATGGTGTTAATTTATTTAAAGAAAAACGATACCAAGAGGCGTACGATTATTTTAATAAAGGCCTCTCGTATGCTAAGAACATAGAAAATAGAGGTACAAGAAGAAAACGTATTTCAAATATCTATAATAACTTAACAGAAGTGTCTTTAGAGTTAGGTCTTTATAAAGAAGCAAGAGCCTATCTGGATACGATATCTAAAATGGGTTTAAGCTCTTTAGAACTCAGACAACAAAGAGCATACTTAAGAAATCAATACAAATTAAGTGCAGTGACAAATAATGATGTTACTCAAGTATTAAGTGTCTTAGATTCTCTAAATGCATATCAAAATAAAACATACCAAGAAAAATATACAAAAGACCTTGAAGCTCTTAACGTTTCTAACGAAAATGAAAAAAAATTAGCAACAGATAAACGAGATACAGAATTTAAGAATTTTAGACTTAAAACTACTTTGCTGATAGGAGCTGCAGTAGCACTCTTAATAGGAGTTTTAGGATTTTTCTATTACCGTCAAAAAAAATATAGCTTAGAACGAGAAAATCTATTGACACAACAACGTCTCTTGAGAGCACAAATGAATCCCCATTTTACCTTTAATACACTGACAGTGATTAAAGATATGATTGATAAAAACCCTAATGATGCAAAAAATTATTTAGTCAAATTCTCTAGGCTACTAGCTTCTATTTTTGAAAACTCTACGTTCAATTATGTATTATTAGAAAAGGAAATAGATGCATTAAGAGAATACATGGATTTACAAAAAATAAGATTTCCTAATGGCTTTTCTTATGATATTAATCTTCACGATATAGAAGCAGATTTACTATATGTACCTGGAATGTTATTACAGCCTATTATAGAGAATAGTATTAATCATGGATTTCTAGGTATTGAGTATTCAGGGAATATTAAGATTAGTTTAGAAGAAAAAGATACTGTCATCCTTTGTAAAATAGAAGATAATGGGAAAGGAATGACACCATCTCCAAAAGTATCAACACGTAAGTCATCTACAACGCTTATCAAAACATTTATAGAAAAAGTAACAACATCAACATTTACTGTTGTAAACAAAAAAGATATCTTTGAGGATCAAACAGGAGTGATTGTAACTTTTGCCATTCCTTATAAAGAGAGTATAGATGATTAGAGCTATTGTTATTGATGATGAGTCATTAATGAGAGAAGAAGTTAAAAAACGTATTGCTGGTTTTTTCCCAAAAGATATTGCTATTGTTGCCGAAGCTGGTAATGTCTTAGATGCCCTCGAAATCATTACAAAGTTTGAGCCAGAGCTTGTTTTTCTTGATGTACACCTTACAGATGGTACTGGGTTTGACGTGATTGAAAAAACAAATTTTAAAGACTTTAAAGTCATATTTATTACCGGTTTTGATACCAACGCTATTAAAGCTATTAGAGTAGGAGCTTTAGATTATATACTTAAACCTATTGCTGATGATGAGTTTAAAGATGCGGTTCAAAAAGCGATAGATAACAAGGCAAAAGAAAACGGCTTAGATACATCTATAACAATCTCGCAAGATCATTACAGAGGGATTAATCAAAAAAGGATTGTATTAAAAACAACAGATGGTGTATATGCCGTGCAAGAAGATGATATCCTTTACTGTCATTCCGAAGGTAACTATACGACCGTATATACTCAGACTCAGGGTAAGATTTTAGTGTCTAATCATCTTAAAAAAATAGAAGAATTACTACCTGTGCAACTTTTTGTACGTTGTCACCAATCATTTATTGTAAATAAGATACATGTTTTAAAATATAATAAAAACGGAACATTACTTTTAAAAAATAAAGTTGAAGTCCCTGTTTCTGCACGCAGGAAAGACTTTACACTTAAGAATATTTTTTAGTAAAAAGTACATCATACAGAAAATGATTCTTATATACTTTCAAAGAGCGTAGCGATGCAAAAGTTTATGCTGAACTTGTCGAAGTACGAAAGCAAAAACAGACTCTGTATATCAAAGTTTGTATAGTCTTGATACAAGAAAGACGGAATACATACGCTTTTTGTAAAAAACACTACGCATATCAATTGATAGTTCTCGATTTTTTATTTTAGTTGTGTTTAGGGTTTTTAAGTTGCAGCTTTGTTATGTGACGTCCTTCGACTTGCATCAATCAATTCATCAAATGAAACATTTTTGTTTACATTAAAATTCCCTAGAATGATAAAAAAAATACTCTTTCTATCTATTATATTTTTTATAACCAATTTAAGTTTTGGACAGTGTCCTCCAGGGGATGTCGAGTTGAACTCCCAATCAGAAGTAGATGAGTTCATAATAGATTATCCTAATTGCACAATAATTAATGGACGTCTTAGAATTGGAGCAAACCCTGGATCTGTTACTAATATTACGAACTTAGATGCATTAACAAATATAGAAGTGATCAATGGGAATCTTAATTTACAACATAATCCATCACTTATCAGTTTAGAACCTTTATATGGTGTTGTACTTAATAACTTAAGTACATCACTTCTCCGTCCTCACACTGTCATAAATAGTCCTTTAATTACATCTCTAGATGGTTTATTCTCGTCCAATACAATTTTAAATGGCCCAGGACTTGAAATTGCAACTATGCATGGATTGACTTCTTTAACTGGGTTAGAAACTATTACAGGAATAGAAGGGCGACTCAACATATCAGATAATGAGCAATTAGAAAATATAAATGCCTTAAGTAATGTAACTGGCGAAATAGGTTCTATAATTATTGGCGATAACCCGAACTTAGAAAATCTATTTGGCATAGAAGGTATTACTGGAATTACGGGTACGTATAGTTTTTTTGGACGTTTATTATGGATTCAGGGAAATGATCTCTTAGAGGACTTGAGTAGTTTTGAAAACTTACAAAGCATAAATGAATCTAGTGAGTTTGAAGCATCTTATGTTATTATTGAGGCCAATCCAATATTACAAGATATTACTGGATTGAACGATCTGAATTTTACTATGATACCAAATTTTAATCTTAGTATTCAAGATAATTCAAATTTGTCAATTTGTAACATAGAAAGTGTATGTGACTTAATCGCAAATGACGAGAATGCAACCATCAGTATTGAGAATAATAATGGCTTTTGCGAGGGTATTATAGATGTGATTAATGCGTGTAATGTAAATCTTAATGTAATAAACGGTGAAGTTAAATTTGATTTCAATAATGATGGTTGTGATACAGATGACTTTACAGCACAATCTATTTTAGTAGAAACTACAGACGGTACAACAACCATTGGTTCATTTACCAATGCTCAGGGAGCGTATCAATTACTTCTTGATTTTGAAGGTGAAGTGACAACCGTTATTGTGGAAGATTCACTTCCAGATAACTATACAGCAACTCCAGTAATTACAACGACTGAGTTCGTAGGTTTTGGTAATGAGGCTGTTGTGGACTTTTGTTTGAATGCTACTCAAACGTTTAATGATCTTAAAATTACATTAATACCTACATCTGCTGCTAGGCCAGGATTTGATAGTGATTATAGAATGGTTTATGAAAACGTAGGAAGTACAACATTAGGTGCTACCGTTACTTTTGAGTTTAACCCTACCAATCAAAGTTTTGTAAACGCAAGCCCTGTAGAAAGTAGTATAGTAGGAAACCTCATTACATGGGATTTTGTAGATATTCTTCCCTTTCAGTCTGGTTTTATTGATGTGCGTTTAAATCATTTCACACCTCCTAATAATGAGATAGGAGATCGTAGAATGTATGAATCAAATATACTATTAGTAGAAGACGAAGGGGATGAAAGCCCTATAAATAATAGAGCGGTTTTAGAACAAATCTATGTAGGTTCTTTTGATCCTAATGATATCCAAGTGGTGCAAGGTTCAGAAATTTTAGAAGCACAAACAGGAGATTTCTTAGATTATATTGTTCGTTTTCAAAATACAGGAACGGCAGACGCCATTACCGTGCGTGTAGATCATATACTTGATGATCATCTGGAGTTTGAAACCTTACGACCACTATCATCTAGTCATCCATATCAAGCAGTTATTAGAAATGGGAATGAAGTCTCTTTTGTGTTTGAAGATATTAATTTACCTCCAGAAGAACTAGATGAAGAGGAAAGTAATGGCTTTATCATTTTTCAAGTACGCCCTAAAGATACTTTTAGTCTAGGTGATAGTGTAGCAGCTACAGCCAGTATATTCTTTGATTTTAACGAACCTATTATCACAAATACAGTCACCACAACCGTCGTAGATGTATTAAGCTTAACAGAAGACCGCTTTCGCGAAAGCGATATTAAAATCTACCCAAATCCAGTTTCAGATGTATTAACTATAGAAGTAGCT
>CAKZKZ010000533.1 GCA_937124495.1 uncultured Dokdonia sp.
GCTGGTTTGAAAGTAAAAATATTGCTAAGGTAGCTGAGATTCTTAGTAGTTAAATCCAACTGATGCATTAGAAGTTTTTTACGCTTTCGCGAAAGCAAAAACAAGCTATACCTCTTAAAACTGAAAATAGATAAACTGTTCCCCACTTCCTTGTGCTAGACAAATCAAAAAGAATAACACTGCCCAACCAATGCCTAGTGCCCATGAAGGGGTTTTAAGTGACACTTCCTTCATAGAAGTATTGCGCATAAACCAATGACATAAAAACAGTCCTATAATGATCATAGTTACTTTTCCAATTTCTGCAATTCCTAAAATTTTGTCTCCATCTGGATTCATAAAAAACATAGAAGAAATCATGTCATTTGCCGTAGCAAATTCCTTGGCTCTAAAAAAGACCCAGGTAATATTGACCAACATATAGGTTATAAAAGCAAAAAAGATTCCGTTCCAGGCATTGATTTTTATAGGAATTTTATTTTTAAGCAGACGCTCTACCACCAAGTATATTCCATGCAAAGCACCCCAAATCACAAAAGTCCAAGCAGCTCCGTGCCATAACCCTCCGAGGAGCATGGTAAGCATAAGTGCGACATACATTCTAGTAATCCCATGACGATTCCCTCCTAGGGGAATGTATAAATAATCTCGTAACCAACTGGATAAAGAAATATGCCATCTACGCCAGAGATCGGAAAAGCCTATAGATGCGTATGGATACCTAAAATTATCTGGCAATATAATCCCTAACATAAGCGCAATACCAATCGCACAGGTAGAATATCCTGCAAAGTCAAAAAATATTTGCCCTGAAAAAGCAAGTGTTCCCATCCATGCATCTACCCCGTGAAGGACTTTACCCGCATCAAACACTTTATCTGATGTACTGGAAAGCAATGCATCTGCCAAAACTACTTTTTGAAATACTCCTATCGTTAATAAAAACAACCCCCACATAAACTGATCTACGGTTGCTTTTTTAGGAGCGTAAAACTGTGTAATTAGATCTTTTGCACGAACAATAGGACCCGCCACCAACTGTGGAAAGAAAGTCACATATAATGCAAAATCTAAAAAAGTGCGTGCAGGCTTTCCTTTCCTGTAATACATATCTATTGTGTATGACATGGTCTGGAACGTATAAAAAGAGATTCCCATAGGTAAAATAATATCCATAGGAAGGGCTTCATACTCTATACCTATACCCTGAAGTATCGTTGTAAAATTTTCTAGTAAAAAATTACCGTACTTAAAAAAGCCTAAAAAGCCTAGATTCACCACCATACTCAACAAGAGCCATAGCTTTCTTTTTCGATGATTTTCTAGTGTTGTTAGCTTCTTACCTGCAGTCCAATCGACTACGGTGGAGATCCAAAGTAAAAGTATCAGTGGCGGATTCCACATCCCATAAAACACATAACTGGATAGCAAAAGCATACGCTTCTTTGCTGTCCAGGATAGTATTTTTGAATAATAAAGGACCAAAACAAGGGTCAGAAAAACCACAAAACTGAGTGAATTGAATAACATAATTATCTAGTTTTAAGGTTAGAGATTTGCTTATCCTTCAAAAGGATTTTAACCAATTCTTTGGTAAAAATGCGCGCATCTGTAGAAAGGAGATGAGATTCTTCAGGGCATGTAAAATCACGTAATGTAGCATACTCTTCAAAGTGATATCCTACTTCTCCTGTTTGGGACAAAAATGGATCCCAATAGTCAGCCTTTGGAATACTTATACGTTCTCGTTCCCTATTCCCTCCACTTGAAGGGCAACGCAAAAAGATCACTTTTCCTCCGCGTTCCTCAAACTTATTAAGTAGTGGTTTGTAATATAAAATCACCGAATCTAAAACTGGCTTAGGGCGTCTATCCCAGCCATATCCCCAAACTTTAATCACTGTATTTGCAAAAGCCGTATCTGTTTTTAGCTTATCAAACATGGTCACATTACGATCTGCATCTACAAATCCAAAATTATTAAAAGGAGGTCTCCCTTCTGGTAAACGATTGCCTATCGTAATATTATTTACTAATGTTTTTAAATCAATATCATCTGCCCACTCTTCTTCCGAAGCATTTAAAAATGAAAAGCTTCGTTCTAAGGGAACCGATAGATAATGATTTGCTCGCTGTGCATACGTCTGCTCATAATAGTGACGGAGTCTTTTGGTGGGGCGATTCCACATAAACCCTTTTCCAGGTTGGCTAAAAAACAAGACAGGCGCTACTCCTATAACTACCGTACCTTTAAAATCAGTTTCTTCTACGATTTCTTTAAAAATAGGTGTAGGTGTTGTACCATCTGAAGCTAACATAATAGGACGAACTCCTGTAGCCTCTTCCCATTCATTAAGTTGAATATCAAAATGAACTCTTGAAGATCCTAGTAAGACGACGTCGTCAGGGGTGAGTTTATCTACTTTGGCTCTTTGAATAGCCCAAAGCGCTTTGTTATCATCAAGTTCTGATATATATCCTTGCGATCGGACATACGTTTCCCATACTGCGAGAAAAGCAATGCCAAGAAGTATGGCAATACCTAGTGATTTTTTCAGGTTCATGTGACTGTTATTGGTAACCCAATGACAATACGGGGGAACTTGACTATGTTATTGTTGACAAGGAAATTGTCTGAAAATGGATTGGTTGGTTATTTTCAGTCTTAAATGTATAAAAAATTATACTTACAAAAACAGGGGAAACTCCCTGTTTTTGTAAGAAAATCCTATTAAATCAAGAAAATCACAAATGATTTGATACAAAATCTTGGCAATATCCTTTTATTTCGTCTCTTGCTTTCGCGAAAGCTGCCTCAGTATCTTCCTCACTTCCGACAAACTTTGATGGGTCGTAAAAATTATGATGCAATCGTGTGGCATTAGGTGCCGCTATAAAAGGACAATTTTCATATGCATGATCACATACGGTAATGATGTAATCCCACGAAACACCTTCATACTCATTTACATTATTTGACGTATGCGTAGTAATATCTATGCCCTCTTTTGCCATCGTGGCTGCTGCCCCAGGATTTATTCCGTGTGTCTCTATTCCTGCTGAATAGATCGTTGCTTTATCACTTGCCATCACATTTAAATATCCATGTGCCATCTGACTACGGCAACTATTTCCTGTACAAAGTACGAGTATGTTTTTTTTCATAAGTATTCTTTTCCATATCCGCAAAAGCGAATATCTCTTCTAATTTTATTTTAATAGGTCTTGACTGCGCTCGGCCAGACAACACAATATGGAACATTTAAATTAAACGACTCCTTCTTTCTAGTAATACATTATCATACCAAACACCATCACGTTGTCCTAACTTCTCCCGGACTCCTACTTCTCTAAAACCATAGTTTTCATGCAGTTTAATACTGGCTACATTTTCAGTAAAAACCCTAGCTTGTAACGTCCAAAATCCAGCACGTTCACTTTCTATGATGAGATGTTGTAATAATTGTTTCCCAATGCCTTTCTGTTGTACTTTTTCAGCGATATAAATCGTGACTTCAGCAACGCCTCGGTATACTTCTCGGCTAGAAAATGGACTCAAAGCACACCATCCTACAACGTTTTGATCTGTTTCTGCTACAAAACGACATTGGGGTAAAAACTTAGTATTCCATTTCTCCCAATTAGGCACTTTGGTTTCAAATGTTGCGATTCCAGTATCCATGCCTGTTTTATAGATTTTCGCGCAAGCGGAATAATCCTTTTTCTGAAATAAACGGATGCTTGCTTGATGTTGATGTATCATTACATAAAATAATAGTTCACTTATCTATAACTCTTCGACAAGCTCAAGGTGACAACATTAACAACATCCACCACCTGGAGTGCATCCTCCTTCTTGAGCATTGGCTTCAACAGGTACTGCAACACCACAGGTTTCTTTTGCTTTGCAGTCTGTAGGCTGTCCCGCTAATTTAAGAAGCAAATTTGCTCCGCGTATTTCGTAATCATTAACATATAGCTGTGCCGTATGAAAATTTGCATTGCTATATTCAATACGTACCTCAGCATCCATTACATACGGTTTCATCTGTCCAACTTTAGACAAAATTCCCATAGCTTTATAGGCACTCATAAAGTCTGTTTTACCCAACTCACTAGGGTCTTCCCAAAGCTGAATAATTGTTTCTTTCCAAGCATCTACACCTGCACCACAATCTACTGAGTCAATCGTTACGTGCTTCACCTCAGTGATATGATAATTGGCTCCTACCAATAAGTTTGGTGCATATTCAAATAATAACGATTTCCCTTGGTGCTCTTTTAATATGTCTAAAAATTCTTGTGTTTTCATAATGTATCTATTTTATGCTTATACTATTAGTAGTGTATCAACTACATCATGGTAATGCTTCGTTTTATAAATTAATTTTCTCTTTTTTAATTTTGATTTTTCTTGCTATTCCCTTAATTTTTTCTAGTAATAATTCCATATGTTCTCTGTTGGTAAATGGATTCATAAAGGTGGTGCGTAAGAAAAATTCTCCCTTTAATACTGTGGAAACAATATAAAATTCTCCGTCTTCTAATAGCTCTTGTCTAATTTTTCTATTGACCAATTCGTAGGTTTCCGAAGGTAGGTCTCCTGTATATCTAAAACATACAATATTTGAGATGGGTTCTAATGCTAATTCAAAATCAGGATGTTGTTCAATATAGGTTCCAAACTCACGTCCTGCATCGTAGAGTACGGTTACATTATCGTCAAAAAACTGCGTGCCATAGGCATTCATAATCGCAAAGAAGCGCAAACTCATCATACTCTTTGTGCATTCAAAAGTGCGCTTGCCTAAATTATACCATTCTGGATCATCATTTTTATCCCAGAGATAGTGTGCTTTTTGCTCAAAAGTTGCATAACTATCTACTTTATTTTTAAATAATACTGCTGTTGTTATAGAAGATGTTCCCATCATTTTATGACCATCTATAATAACGGAGTCGGCTTGATCTATTCCTTTAAGAAGGTATTTATATTTTGATGAAAATATAGCGGCTCCACCATGAGCTCCATCTACATGAAACCATATTTTTTTTGCTTTCGCGAAAGCGGAAATCTCTTGTAAATCATCATACACTCCAGTACTCGTTGAAGGAGCACTTCCTACGATAGCAATCACTTGATATCCATTTTTTAAAGCTTGGTTATAATACGCTTCTAATGCACCTGTACGGATCGCGTAGTTATCGTTTACTGGAATTTTAATAATTCCATCACTTCCCAAGCCCATAATACGTGCTGCTCTATCTACGCAGTAATGCGCTTCTTCTGAAACCATAATGGCCAACTTATTATGGTGACCTTCATTCCAGATATCATCGTTTGCAATGGCCTTACGAGCAGCAAGCATGGCTGTAAGATTGGCTAGTGTACCTCCAGAGGTCAGAAAACCATCCCCTTGCTCATAACCTATATTCTTTACAAACATGTCTATGACCACTTTTTCTATAGCTGTACTCGCTTGCCCCATCTCATAAACCGTCATCCCATTATTGAGTTGTGCGCTAAATAAAGTGGCTAGTGCAGAAATCGGAACTGTAGAAGCTATTTGATGTCCAATATATTTAGGATGATGCGTATGAATAGATCGCTCTAAGAGCGTTTTAAAAAAGTCTTTAGTGCTATGTTTTTCTTTTACATATTCTTGCCAGAAATCATACTCGATCGCAGGAGGAATCCAACGAGTTACCTTAGAAGGTGTTCCTTCTTTTGTCTCTTTAAGATGATTTGCTAGTAATGCTATAAGCTCATCACCTTCTTTCTTAAAAAGATCTCCATTATAAGCGTTATGTAGTAATTCTGTGCTCATTGATCTAACAGCATTTTATTCTTGTTGCTTCAAAGAAATCTTGAAAATGCTGTTGTAATTGTTCCCATTTTCTCAAATCAATACTATAGTATTGTGCTTTTCCTTTAAACTGACTTTTTAATAAGCCAGCTTTACGTATCACTTGTAAATGCTGAGAGGTGGTAGGTTGTGATAATCGTATTTTTTCTGCAATATCCTGACATAAACAACCGTCGCAATCTCCTATATATTCTAAAATAGCCACTCTAGCAGGGTTAGAAAGTACCTTGGCAAGATCTGCCATTTGATTTGCCCTCATCGAGTGAATATGTCTTTTTGTAACGCCCATATCTTTAGTCTTTAGTCTTTAGTCTTTAGTCTTTAGTCTTTAGTCTTTAGTCTTTAGTCTTTAGTCTTTAGTCTTTAGTCTTTAGTCTTT
>CAKZKZ010000534.1 GCA_937124495.1 uncultured Dokdonia sp.
TCACCGTTTGTATACCTGTGTCATTATTGTGATACTTGGTTAACCCCTTTCCTCCCATCATGTAGGTGGTATATTGAATTGAATTGCCTGTGATCAAAAAAGCAAGTGCGTATTTTAGTAAATCCCATAAGGCATTATAGCAATCACTGTTGAACTTATCGGCCACAAGCCAGCAACCAGCGGAGTCTTCACAGGGATTTACTAAATTTCCATCTTTCGTAGATGTCAGCACTTCTCCCTGCCAAAGTACTTTATTTCCTTGCCCATATGTCCGCCCAGATTCCCATTCGGAGAGCTTGCCATGGTCTATTAAATCATTTAACATGATATCATATAGCTCCCCAAAAAACTTACGTTTAAATATTCTTTCTTGGAGCACTACTTGAGGAGCTACCTGTCCTGTAGGGTATTTATCCGACAATGGGCCATATTTTATAACCTCTCGTGCCGTAATTAGACTACTCGTCATTGTCTTGCTCTTTTGTAGATGTTTCTTGATTCGCTAATCTTTCCAGCTCTCCTGCAAATGGAGAGGTAAATTTTGTTGCGTACTTCCCAAATTCAGTATTGCCTAAAAAATTCAATGCGTCGCTGTGTATCGTATCGATTATGGAGTCTAACTTACCTTGCCATGTCTTCATCGTTGGGATGCCCATAGACTTAAGTTCACTAATAAAGATGTCGTTCGATAGACCTCCCGAGATACTATCTCCAATCAACCTAGAGCTCCATTCATTTGCTCTTAGAATATCTTTTTCGATTGATTCTCCCGTAGACTCAAACCAACTCTCATTTGTGTTTGACTTGAATTGTTTAACAAATGCAGCGCCCGATTTATAGCCCCTGGTCATAAACATAAATGGCATTGGATTGTCACCTTCTGCTGTAAAACTATCTGACAATTGATCAGCAAAAGTATCATAGCCATCCTCCTTGGCGTAATCATTTAAGGAACCTGTATAGCTAGGATCATTATCTTCAACTTCAATTAAAGCCGTTCCAACAAATCTAGTATCCGTTTCCTTTAATTTGTAGTCCAAGTTTTTGAACTCCAGAAATGCAGACTGAAAAGCCTCTATCCATTTAGGGCGACCATACCACGCATAGTTTCCATTCTTGACGTGTAACATTGTCCTACTCACCCCATTGTCTTTGATATAATTAGGGTGGACGGGTAGCAACTCAGGCGGGTATCTATTCGTATAAGACAAGTCCCACTTTGGAGATATTGCAACATGCCTTATCTGCCCTTTTGGGGTAAATCTATATAAGCAATGATGGTTCTTGTGAATGTGAACACTCACAGATTTCAACCCTAACGTTTCGGCCATTGCGACCTCTACGAAAGCATCTCCAGTCTCATTAAGGCTGTCAAATAAGTATTCGCCAAAGGTGCGTAGGTTTACTTCTTGCCCATCTACTCCATGCCATTTTATGTTCTCTATTAAGAACTCATGGTAAAGCATTTTTTCATCAATGCCAACAGTAGTGTCCGCCTCCAAGTTAAATACAGGATCAATCCTTTTAATTATGTCAATTTTTCCACCGAGCGAAAAACTTTTGATTCGCCCTAGAACTCCCCCAAGGGTTGGTGAAAGCCTTGGTAGGCTACTTAGCACATGTTGTAAAGTATGTGAATTGACTTCATCGCTACCGGAATAGGGAATGTACCGACCCTTATTAGCTCTGAAAAACGCCTCTAAATCCTTGCTGTTCTCTAATTGAGCAGGGATTGGGTTGGATGGGTTAGCATACTTAAAACCACCTTTCCTCTTCGACTTTTTGCGCTTAGGGTTGTAGTTGATTGCAGTTTCCCCCATTGTTTATCAATGCTATTTACTTTTGTTTCCCAGAATTTGCCGCTACCGATGAAGGCGCTCTTGCTTTTTGAATCCTTACAATCACCTGGTCTCTCTTTGATTGCTTTTTAGTCCATATTTTTTCCAAGACTTCCTGATTCGCACCAGTGTATTCGACTTCGTATTCTGGAGTGGCCTTGGTGGCCGCCACGATACCGTTTCCAGATTTGCCTTTAAGATTGTAAACCACCCCATCCATAGAGTATAGCAATACGAGCTTATCTTTATGTCTAGGACTTACCTTGTATTCAAATTCCCTATTTCCTTTTTTATAATGCCTCAATCTCTGCGTCAGTCATGTCTACGATTGGCGCAGCGTATTTACTCTGGCTAGTTACAGTCCATTGCATGTTGTCAGAAGCATCTCCGGTGTTTGAATTATTATTTACTGTGACGAGGGCTGGCTTCTTGCTAAGCTTCCATGTTCCCGCCTCCTTATCCACCTCGACTCCTTGCATCCGCTTGAGTCCTGTCGAGTGGGTATGAATAAAAAGGTTACAGCATGCTGCTGCCGCATTGTCACCTGCCTTTATTTTTTCTTTTGTGAGTCCATCAAAGGGCATAACCGATTCCTGATCGAGAACGTGCTTTTTGCCTGTTCTTGCGCCGGTCTCGTTGAAGTACGCGACGTCCTGGTCGGTATCATATTGTAGTTTTCCAATACTACCAACGGCAACGGTAACAAATCCGGTAACCTGACCATCAGCATCGATAGTCATGTCTGTAACATTAGAACAAAGAGTTCCGTGTGAATAGACAATGCCGCCATCGACATCACAAGTCCCTGTATTTTGATTAATTGATGTTATTCCTGGTACTGGCATATCGTCTTAATTAAGGAGTTAAAGTAATAGAGCAGTTGGACGCCAAAGTGTGATCAAGGATCGCAGCATTGACTTTTAGATTGGTATTCATAAAGATTTGGCCTTTATAAGGAAGGTCTAATCTTTGCTCTACACGGAGCCCTACACCTTCGTACATGTCTAGGGCGGCAGTATCATAGGCGATGCCAAGATTGCCACGGACAGTTGTTAATACCCGGTGGGTGTGAGTTCCTGTAAGAATGTCAAATTGCTCTTGTTCGTTATCCAAGATGTACCACATACCCTTGTATTGGATTACATCATTGAGTGGTCGGCGATTGCCATCTACTCCGGTAATATTGTATCGGTAGTCTTCAGGAATATTACCATATTGATTGGTAATGTGGTCCTCAATGGCCTCAAAGATGCCCGGAGTAACTTTTGTTACTACGTCCATCCTGTTGCGGACCATTTTTTTCAATTCGGGGCGCATACCTTCTTTCACGCGGGAAAGTAAGTCAGGGATATTCCCGATAAATTTATCGTCCCGAACCTCGTCATTGTGGATGGCAATATTCATATGCCCTCCCGGATGCTCATCGATTAAAGTCCGGTGGCCCTTGACATTGATGTTCATTTGCTGGTCATAGTAGTCATCCCACTCGTGTCCTCCACCCTCTTCTTTGCTGAACCAATCATTAGTATTGGACTGCTCAATCAATGGGTGTCCTGCGGCGTCATAAATAGAAACTAAAGCATTGCCCATTCCTAGGTAAATACCATCCAGCATTGCAGCAAGCAATCTTCGTCCCTCTTCGGTTGCCAGCATATCGCGAACATCATTGCCTGTACCTAAAATGTACTCTAAGCAGTCGCCCATAAAGGTATCGGGGCATTGCTCCATCATCGCCTCGATTGGTTGGAGGTCTAAGGATTCCACTTGCATGTGGCTCTTACCTTTGGCGTTCCATGTCAGGCAATTTGTTCTCTTTTGAAACATGTGCTTCGGATGGCTGATACTACCAATCCGAGCCTTACCATTTCGCCCAATTGGGATATCGGAGTAAAGCCCAAAAGCGTTTGCTGTAATGTCTCTCTTCTTCATTGCTCTGGCCTTAAAAAGGACAAGCATTGCCTCTGTGGGCATTTCAAATATTCTACTTTGGCCTTTGGTGTATTCCCAAAGCATACTATCGCCAATATATTCCATAGTGTTTCTTAGTTTGTGTTTATTTGTTTGTTCTGGCTAGTTGAAGGAGGTGTACTCTCCTTTTAGGAGGGACTGAAAAAGCCCGCCATCATCGATCTTATTATCTGTCTTTGTTTTGGGGGTCAAGCTTTCCAATGCGCTTGATTCTGCTCCGTCCTCGCCTCCGGTGGAGATTCCTTTTAGCTTGTTGATTTGGGCAGCCAAAGCATCAATCTTTTTCTTACTCTCATTTTGGGCCTCAGCCTCTTCTTTTGCTTTTTGCTCTGCTACACGCTTTGCTTCTTGCTTTGCCTCGGATTCGCCAGAAAGCTTTTCGCTAATGATTCCAATCGCTTTGCCAAGCTCATCGGCGATCTTATTAATAGCATCGCTATTCGCGCTAAACCCTTTGGCTGTAGCTTGTTCCATCTTTTCAAGTCGCGCCTCTAGTTCGGTCATCTTTTGATCTGCCTTACTAGGGCCGGGGCTAGGTTCTGATTCTTTGCCTTGGGCGTTTTCGAGTGTTTTTTTTGCATCTTCTTCGCTGGTAGGTGTTTTATCAAGTGCCATCGTGTTATTATTTTTGTTATCTGTTGTTATGTTGTGGTAGGATAAATACTGATCTAATCTTGATTGTGGATTAAAGGAAGCTTCAAAGCTGGCCCCTTTGGTTAAGTGGTCAACAAAGCCCATCTCTAGGGCTTGTTTGGAGTTAATGATTGCAGTCCTGTTCATCATGCCCCTTATCTCGGAGATTGATAGGTTGCTGTTTTCGGCATAAATCTTTGCTAGGTCTTCGGTCATCATTTGGGCAGCTTGTCCCATGCTTTCTACAAGTTGACCTTCGCCATGCGCCCCTGTCTGAACATTGTGAAATAACAAGTATCCGTTCTTTGGCATTGATCGATAGCCCTTAGTCCCTGCCTGCAAAAGAACACTACCCATTGAGTAGGCATATCCTATCACAGAGGTAGCCACTACATCACCTTTTTCTTTTCGACCCTCTAGGGCGTTGAAAATAGCCATGCCTTCCGCGACACTACCGCCATAAGAATTGATCGGTACTCTAATAGTCCCGCCATCAAATCCCGATAGACTCCGGTCCAGGTCATTGAAGGTAAACCCCCAACCACCGACGTCTTCAAAACACTTAATTTGTAATTCGCTCGCCACAATAATTATTCAAGATTAAACACCTCTTTAGAGGTTTAATATGAGTTCTTTACAAATGTAGTTTATGCTGATAATGAATACAATACGCAAGGTGGGTTGCACTGTCCCGTGGGACATTACGCGTGCTTTCTTGGCTTAATAATGGGGTGCTGTCTAGCTCTTTTTGGCTTAAATTAAGAGGCTTGTATTTTTAGTAAATTAGTTTCTTTGATCTTTTAGGCTTCCATATTCCAGCCACAATAGCAGCTTGGCGGAGTTGCCCCTCCGTTATGCCATATTTAACTAAAAGCATACCGGGGCTTACCCGATTCTTTAGGTCATTAATAATGAACGGCTTTGCTAAAGAAAAATAATCATAATGCTTTACGTGCTCCCTAAAAAACTCCCTGCATTCGTCCGGTATTTGGGAGAACTCAATCCACATCTGAATTATCTTTTCTCTCTTAGGGTGTTCAATTGATACGTCCATCATTAATTTCTTTACCGAAATACTGCATAACTCCAACATGGGTCGCAGAACAACATTTTAATAAATCTGATTCGCTATAACTATAATTACTAAGTCGATATTTGTCGTGTATTTTTAGCAAACCCTTGATGTCACTAACTCTGTGTAGCTTTATTACCTCTTTGTATTCTGATCTTGGTAGCTTTGAAAAATCCCAGCTCATAATTGCTTCTCAATTAGAGTTGGAGGACATCCGTTAGCATAAACTATCCTAGCGCGAACTATTGTATTATTCTCGCAGGTGATTGGCCTCCCATCCCAAGGCAAAAAACGGTGTCCATTCTTTGAAACTGTAAAGGTGGTTTGGAATATATCTGAGTAAGCGCCGATAATAAAAAAGTCATGTACGCATCGATCAACAATTACAAAATCTAAGATTGGGTTATTGTTACAAATTCCACTTTCTAGCTGAACGCTGTAAGTTCTTTCCATTACCAGATCAGGACAAAGTCCATTAAAAACAACAATCCTTAAAAACGTTACATCTTGAAAATCATCAACAGGGGTGTTGGGAGTGTAAGCCACAGGGCTAGCGCCATCAACAGCAACACTCCATGTGTCAGAATTGACGTCAGAATTAAAAGCATCTAGCGACAAGGCTTTAATCGTGTTTGTCGCATCGTTGTAGTTAAATTGTATGGCCCCCGTATTATTGCAATCGATTTCAATAGTATAGGTGCCTGTAACGATAGTGGACTCGCAAGTGCCTAGATAGGT
>CAKZKZ010000535.1 GCA_937124495.1 uncultured Dokdonia sp.
TTCTGGTACCCAATAATAAATCGCTTTTACTTTATCTATTTCTGATGTTTGCGAGGCAATAAGATCATTGGTAATGATCACTAACTCGTCATCCAGTTCTTCTTGGTTAATATCTTTTACAAGAGAGTAATACCAGTTATATAGGTCTTTTACGTCTTTTAACACGGCGATTTCTTCATTTTTGCTTTGGTATGAAGATATAATGGGCATGATATGCGGAAGTATTGTTTTTGGGCTAGGGCCGTTATCTTCGAGGTCATAGGCTTCTTGATTTTCTATTTCCCAAGTATAAATTTTTCTGCCTCTTTTTTCGCTTTCGCGAAAGCGTACACCAACTCCTTCCATATTGAATTTTTCAAAGCGTAAGTTGATGTCTTTGTCTACTGTAATCTCTACTTTTTGATTCACAAGTGGGTATACATTACCAAAATAAACAGGCGATAAAAATCTAGGATTGGTAATAGATGTGGTGTAATTTAATTTTTTTATAGCTCCTTGTTGAAGCTTAGGATATAGAAAATTGACAGATTTTGTATCATCATAAAATGATTCGCTTAATTCATCTTTACGTACAAAATCTTCCACTTCATATTCACGGTATTTTTTACCGTCATAGACGAGAGAGGAAGCTTCTATTTTATCTAATAGAAAGAAAGAGGAATACTCAACAGATTCTTCTGTAGCAAATTGTGCTGTTTCATTTAGTAAGAGATCTTCTTCTTCTATCGTTTGTGAGATTTTTATTTGATTATCTTCTATTGAGATATCAATAAACCGTTGTGAAGTAAGTCTTGCTAGGTACTCATCAGGATATGCATTTTTATATTTTTTAAATTCTGGTGACTCTTGAGCGGTACTAAAAGAGGTCATGCCCAGCATGCATAATAGCAGGAATATACTAATATATCTCATATCAAAAAGTTTGTGATTTAACGATTTCTTCGTCAAAATAGTATTCTGTTTTTGTTTTCTTCCCTTGTTCATCATAATAGTGGGCATCTCCAGATCGTTCGTCATTTTTGTAATTAAATACGGATTTAATCGTACCATTAGGGTAGTAATTTTTTTCTGTTCCTTGCTTGTATCCGTAGATGTATTCAGTTTCTGTTTTTAAAGTTCCATCAGGGAAATAGGTATATGCTGTCCCATGATATTGATCATCTACATTGGTATGTTTACGTTCTAGATTTCCGTTTTCATAATAGGCTGTGTATACTCCTTGAATATCTCCTTTGTCATAGTTCATTTCTCTAGCAATTTTTCCGTTAGGATAATAAGAGGTTATCTTTCCAGTACCATTAGGTAATGGGATCATAGGGAGTTCTTTCCCATCTTTGTCTAGATAACTATATCCTATCAACTTTCCTTGATCATAAAATCTGATAAGTTGTAAAGTGCCTTTTTCTCTTCCAAAAAATGTGCGCGGTCCGTGTATTTTATTATTTACGTAGGTAATCTCTCCAATTTTAATTCCCTTTTCATTATACTCTTCTGAAATACCTTCTGCTTGCCCGTTTTGATAATTAATAACATCTTCTACTTGCCCATTTTTATAATAGGTTTTATAGATTCCATCAAGGTTGTTCGAAAGATAGGTTTTTTCTGTTTTTAAAGTCCCATCAGGGTAATATAGTTTAAAAGCACCCTCTTGATTGTTATTTACATAGGTGCCTTCTGCTAAGCGATTGCCATAAAAATCATACGCAATATAGTTGCCGTGTATCACACCATTACTGTATTTATATTTTGAATCTACTTTTCCATTTGAATAATGGTATATAATCTCATCATTTTCTGCTTTAAAGCGATCTATTTTTTCTGTAATATTCCCTTTTTGGTCATAATATGTCTCAGAAAGTGCTACATCATATTTATAGACTAACTCACTAGATAATTGTCCATTAGGGGCATAGTATTTTTGAGTGCCGTTTAGTTCGCCTTTATGATAATAGTTTTGGATTTTTATATTTCCATCTGGGTAATAGATGTACCAAAAACCGTCTTTACTTCCTTGGTCATTATAATACCCTTGTGTTTTTATTTGTCCAAATGGATAATAAGAAACGCCATATCCCGTAACAACATCATCTACATACGTATTCATATCTGCTACATTTCCATTAGCGTACCATACTTTATATGCTCCTTGAGATAGGTTTTCTGTGTACGTACCTTGATTACTAATTCTACCGTATTTATCATAATAAACCCAAGGGCCCATTTTTCCACCTTTAATATCATATAATCCTTTTGAAGTAAGCGTACCGTCTCCCATAAAGCCTTTGTAGTCTAAATCACCGCTTTTCTTTTTCTGAGATTCAATGACCGTGCCATCTTTGGCATAATACGTATACTCCTTGATCAATCCATTACGATATAAAAAGTTACTTAGAAGCTTTCCGTTTATATCATAAGATAGAAAAGGGCCATCTAATTTTCCGTTTTCATATATAGCTTCTTCGTATAATATCTCATTTGTGTAGTAATTTTTCCAGGCACCTTCATTTACTCCTTTTGCATAGGCGCCTGTAGACTCTAATTTCCCGGAAGGGTGATATGTTTTATAAGAGCCTTCATATTCTCCATCTTTAAAAGTAGCTTCTGAAGCAAGTTTTCCATTAGGATGATATATTTTTTCAATCCCTTGTTTTGTACCATTCTTAAATGTTACTTCTTGTGCTAATACCCCTGTAGCATAATACTCCTTAAAAGGGCCCTCATACTTTCCATTTTTCATGAGGTATTCATATTTTATGAGACTCTCATCTGCTTCATGAAAATGTTGTCTCACCCCATTCATTTCTCCGTTTTTATAGGTGCGCTTTTCTAAAGGGGCTCCGTAGATAGAGTATGAATAATAGGTGTCTTCTAGTTTCCCATCTTTAAATTGTACGATAAGGCTCTTATTCCCATTATCGTGGTAAAAATTATATGATCCTTGTTCAAGCCCTTTAACATAGGTGCCTTGCTCTTTTAATTCTCCGTTTTCATGATACCATTCCCAATCTCCCTCTCGTTCTCCATTAATAAAGTTTCCTCTGGCAATAATTCTTCCAGAAATATCATAATACACCCATTTTCCTGTAGGAGTATCTTCTTTTAAAATGGCCCCTTCTCCAGCGATGATACCGTCTACATAATTATAGGTAACCGTTTCTTTTTTTCCATTCTCTTCCTTTACAGTATTAGAGCTAATAATATCAACCCATTTTTGATATGCTATGGGAAGAAAAGCTTTAATATCTTCAGTCTTTTTTGAAATTATTTTCTTGTATTCTTCATTTTCAATAGCATACGCTGTCGTATAAGATAGCTCATCAAAATAATTATTTTCCTGAATCCAATTGAAAAATGGAATCACCTTCTGACTCCATAATACAGATGTACCTTCAAAAGATTCTTCTTTTAATTGATTTAATAATGCATGGGTTTGTTTTGTAAAGCCAATATTGAGATCATTAGGAATTTTGTAGTCCTTTTGAAGCGCAAGTTTACTTTCTATAATAAGGTCTTGTGTTTCAAATAAATCATCATCGGGAGTAATAGGAAATATTTTTTCTTTAGCGTCAAGACCACTCACCATTTCATTTGCTACTTGTAAAACAGCAAAAGAGTTTTCATTATCAGGAGCAAATAGAAGATATAAGTTGAATAATAGAAGAGCTTGCGCTTTTTTGTTTTGTCTTCTATACATATTCCCAAGGTTTAACATGGTGTTTTCGTATAATGGACTCGATTCTAATGTGCGCATTAAATTATTAAATGCTTCTTGAGGTTCTTCTAGTTTTTGATTTATAATCGCTAAATTATTACGTAGTTCATAATTTCTAGGGAATTCTTCAAGACCTTGTAGGTATGTTTTTTTAGCAAGGTCATAAGATTCTAAATTTTCATAACAAATTCCTTTATTGATATAAAAACCTAATCTGCTATTTGTCGCACCTTCTAGTTGAAGTCCTTTTTCTATGGTCGCAATGGCATCTTCATATTTTTCTTGAGCAATTTGATAATATGATATCGTGACAAAAGAGTTATTGTAGAGAGAGTCGTTAGGGCTTATTTTTTGTAAAGCAATGATGGCATCATCTATTTTTTCTTGGTTTATGAATTCGGATGCTTTTTTAAGAATTTCTACACCACTCTCGTAAGCTATTTTTTCTTGAGCATCTATAGCTAAAAAAGAAAATAAGGAAAGTAATAGTAAAAGATAGTTTTTGACCATGGTCTAAAAATTAATAGAAATGTCAAAATACTAAAAAAACCTAATGTGTTATCAATAAATAACAGCATTTTAAGATAGAAGACTATGTGAATGAAACCTGTATAATTACCTAGGTTGATTAATTAATCTATAAATTAAAATAGCGGTACGTTTTGTAAGCATTTCAATGGTGTTAAGATTCACAGTCTCAGAGGGAGTATGTGCTCCAGTTCCCATGGTTCCTAATCCATCTAAGCATGCAACATATTCAGCTACAAAAGAGACATCTGCAGCGCCTCTTTTACCAGGGTCATATCCTTCTACTTTAGGTTGTCCAAGATCTTGACTTACTTGGCTTAAAACATCAAGAAGTTTATAGTTTTCTGGAGTAGGTTTCATAGCTGGGTAGCTATCTTGGAACTCGATTTTTGCACTTGTATGCGGGAGATTATTTGCTGCGATTTCTCGCATTTTAGCGCGTGCACGTTCTTTTTGTTCTTCAGAGATAAACCGAAGACCTCCTTGTGCATATGCAGTTTGTGCAACGACATTTCCTTTTCCAAAAATAGCACCTTTACTTTCTTGGGCTTGTAAATCCATCGAGGTACCTCCTAGCATCATTCCCGGATTAAAGGTGAGTAATTCTTCCCCTCGCACATCGGTATAAAATTGATGTAGTATTCGAGCCAATTCAAAATTGGCACCTGCACCTGTATATTCACTAAAAATTCCAGAAGAATGCGCTCTTTTTCCTGTGATGATGACTTTCCAGTTGGAAGATCCTCGTCGAGCTACAGTAGCATTATCAAACCCAGTAGAAGTTTCAAATCCTAATGCAATATCGCTTTGTTTGGCAGCATCGATTAATGATTTTCTACTGATGCTTATAGGTTTACCTGTGCTTTCTTCATCTCCTGTAAAAGCCACAGTGATTTGAGTGTCTTTAAGTAGTCCAGCTTCATACAATGCTTTTAAGGCATATAATACGACGACATTTCCACCTTTCATATCATTAGCTCCGGGACCTTTGGCAATAGAGTCATTGACCATTTCAAATTGTTGGAACTCACTATCCTTTTCAAAAACGGTGTCTAGGTGTCCTATGAGTAATAGTCGCTTTCCTTTATCTCCTTTTGTAGAAGCAAATAAATGCCCTGCACGCTTCATCTCTGATGGCATAGCGATCCATTCTGTATCAAACTCGATGTTTTGAAATGCTTTTGTGAAGACAGCACCTACTTCTTTGACCCCTTCTACATTCAGTGTCCCGCTATTGATATTGACCACTTTTTCTAGAAATTGAATGGCTTCAGGGTTATTCTTAACGACGTTAGCAACAAGTTGTTGCTCTTGTGTTGAGAGTTGTTGCGCTTTCGCGAAAGCGGATAAAAAAAGAAACCCAATAAATAGTATAGAAGTAATAAAACGAGAGCGTAGCATAGGTGATAACGTATGGTTGATACCACAAGGTACGGAAACTAACGAATCAAAGAGAAACTGAAGTAATTCTATTTAAATAATATTATTTTTTACCATCACCCAATAGGATTTCCCTAAAGCGGTTAGTTTACAAGACCTTTTATACATAGCCGCGTGATACATATGAGTAGCATCTATAGGAACAACAAGATTTACGCGATTATATTTCTGAAGGACAGCAAATTTTTTTACATTTTCTGGATCAGGGTTTTTGCTTTCAGGTTCATAAGAGGGATCTAGTTCGTAATGTGTATTAGGGCCTTCATCAAATAATTTGGTCATTTCTCGTAATTCATTTCTTTTAATTTGTGTATTGACTCTTCTAAGATTTGCATAGCGTCTTATGTTTGTCATAAACAAAGGGCGTTGACCTTTTTCTCCCATAGCTTTGTCTATATATCCATAGATATTCCCAGCAGAGATCTCTCCTAGAATATTGGCTGCTCCACCTTCAAGGGCATGTATAAGAAGACTTGTAAATATGCCTTCTCCATTCTTTTCTGAAGAATATTGATCTGCTGCAGAAGCTGAAAGTATTGTAACCCCTTCTGCTATTGAACTCAAAGCAGTATTTGTTGGGTTTCTGCCAAGTCCTCCAGAATGACAGCAGTCAAGTATAATAATTCTATTATTTGCTGGAGAATTATTTGCCATAGTCAAGATGTCATTCATAGAAACTCCTTGATCTCCTCTTTCATTCTCAGAAGTAATTAAATACCCTCCTGTATTTTCTATATATCCATGCCCTGCAAAATAGAATAAAGATATTTCTCTTGGATATTTAAAGAGTTCTTCTATTCGATCTCTCAAGGTATCTTTAGTAATAGTATTGGTTTCTGTTGTTAATAATTCGATATTAAAATTTTTTTCTCTTTCATCAGTATGGTCATGTCGTTCTAAAACGCGTTCTACTTCTAAAGCGTCGTGTACGCATCCTCCTAAATTACTGGCATGTTCATAATTGTTTATACCTACAATAAGTGCTCTTCTTGACATAATTTTATGATGGTTTGATTTACAATTACAAATTTGAAAACTCTTAGGTAAAGGTCATCCATTATATCTATGGATTTCTGTATCCTCAAAAATGAGGAGGTAAAAACGGTTGTTTATGATGAAGTATAGTGTGTATTATAAGGAGATTTTTGTATCGTTAACTTTTAAAAACCAATCAAGATGAAAATTAAGGAAGAGAAGACAATTTCAAAAGAAACAGAAAAAAATGAAGGTACTCCTACACCAACTCCTACGGGAGGAACACCTAAACCTAAACCTAAAGCAGATACTCCGATAGAAATAATAAGACCAGGAGGAGATGATCCCAAAGGAATTAATAATAATAAATCTTTTAATTCAAAATAAAGATAAGTATTATATTCTGATTATCAAGGTTTTATTATATTTAGTGATATGGTAAAGCCTTTTTATTTTGTTAAACTCCCTCTTAGTTTTTTAACTATGTCTTATTCAATTTTTATCAATTCTTTTTTTATAATAATTATATCTTTTTCTTGTTTTGGTCAGAATCAAAGAGTAATTGACAGTTTACTATTGGAAATTACCCAAAGGCCTAATGATGAATTAAAAGTACAAGCATTTAATGATCTTGCTTGGGAGCATATAAGATCTAATTCTACAGAGGCGATAGGCTATGCTAAAAAAGCTATATCATTAAGTGAAGAGTTAAATTATGAAAGAGGAGAATTGGAAGGTATTAATAGATTAGGAACTATTGCTTTTCAACAAAAAGAATATAATGTTGCTATTAAATATTATAAAGACCTCCTAAAAAAAGAAAAAAAACTAAAATATCAACATGGTATTGGTCGTGCTCAAAGTCAACTTTCTAATATTTATTATAAAAAAGGAGATTTAGATAATGCTTTACGATATGCAGAAGAGAGTTTAAAAGTATTTAGGAATACAAATACAGAAAATAAGGATACTTCGATAGCGACAGTTTTAAGTACTATAGGATCTATTTATACAGATATGGGGTTTTATGATAATGCAATTAAAAACTTACTGCAAAGCCTTGAGACAAGAGAAAAATTAGGAGATGAAGTTGAAATAGCAAAGACTTTATCTAAACTAGGAATTCTTAGTATTTCTATTAAAGAATACCTAGAAGCAAAAAAATACTTAATAAAAAGTCTTGCTATTTCTTTAAAAAAAGAAGATAAATTTGCGATTGCAAGAACATATAATAATTTAGGAATTGTTGCATATCATTTAGGAGTTTATGATGACGCTAAAGAGTATTATAATAAATCTTTGACACTAAAAACGGATCTCGATATACTAGAAAATGATTGGTTGATATATAATAACTTAGGAACATTAGATTTGGATCTTAATAACTTAGATAGTGCATTATCTAATTTCCGTAAAGCAGAACAAATACTAAAAAAACAAAATATTGTACATCAAATTGAGGTTCCTCTCAATATTGGGGTTGTTTTTCATCGTCAGAAAAAATATCAAGACGCTATTACTTATTATATGAATGCTTTACAGATAGCTGATAAAAGTTATATTACAGAAATTAAGATTCTTAATAATTTACAATTATGTTATACAGAAATTAATGATTTTGAGCGAGCACTTACTTATAGTCAGCGAACCTTACAAGTAAATGATAGCCTTGTAAAAGAAAAAAGAAAGGCAATTCAACGATTAACTGACTATGAAAAGCAGATTGAATTATTAGGAAAAGATAATAAGATTAAAGAAGGCGAGAATAAGTTTAGAAGCCTTTTAAATTATGGATTAGCTATTGGATTGTTAGTTGTAGGATTATTGTTTTTTGTTATATCGCGAAATAAAAAACAACGTCAAAAAATAAAATTTGCACAACAGCAAACAGAAATTGAAAAACAAAAAGCCACAGTAGCTATACAAAATCAAGAAATTGAAAAACAAAAAGCACAAGCATTATTAGATAGTCACGAGTTACGTTTTAATCAAGCGCGTCTTGAGGGGCAAGAAAAAGAACGCACACGTATAGCTAAAGATTTGCATGACAGATTAGGAAGTATGCTCTCTATGGTTAAGGTTCATTATAAATCTGTAGAAGAACAGTTGGATACATTAAAAGATACGAATCAAAAACAATATGAGAAAGCGAACACCTTACTTGATGAAGCCTGTGAAGAAGTACGGAAAATTGCAAACGATATTAATTCTGGTACACTTTCTAAATTTGGTTTAATTGCAGCCTTAGAAGATTTGACAATGAGTTTAAATGAAAGTAAGCATATTACAGCAGATCTTACTATTCATGGTATTGATACACAGCTGGATGCTGATACTGAGATTGAGATCTATAGAATTATTCAAGAGCTTATCCATAATATTTTAAAACACGCTTTCGCGAAAGAAGTAAGCATTCAATTACTTCAAGGTGAAAAAGGTTTAAATATAATGGTAGAGGATGATGGTGTTGGATTTATGTATGATACAGAAAATATAACAGGCATGGGGTTGAAAAATGTAGCTTCTAGAGTAGAAAAATTGGAAGGAGAACTTCAAGTAGATTCTACGCTTAATAATGGAACCACCATTATGATTGATATCCCAATTAATGATATAAATATATAACATGATAAAAGTAATCATAGCAGATGATCATAAAATAGTAGTAGAAGGATTACTATCACTTATTGAGCTTCATAAAGAAATTTCAGTTGTTGGGACAGCAACTCATGGAAAGGAAGTACTTCATTTATTAGAGAATAATGAAGTAGACGTTGTTGTCTTAGATATTGAAATGCCAGTAATGGATGGTGTAGAAGCCACTAAAATCATACGTAAGCAATATCCAAATATTAAAATATTAATTCTAACTATGTATAATACCATTGGTTTTATACGAAAAATAGCAGAAACCGGAGCTCATGGATATATTCTTAAAAATAAGGGAACAGAAGAATTAATTACAGCTATACATAAAGTACACAATGGAGGAGAATATTTTGGAGAAGATGTTACAAAAACATTAATCGCAAGTATTAAAAATAAGAATATCGCTGGAGAAATTAAGCTTACAAAACGAGAGATAGAAGTTCTTAAATTACTTGTTGAAGGGAAAACAACAAAAGAAATTTCAAACATACTTACTATTGGAGGTACTACAGTAAGTACCCATCGTAAGAATTTATTAGCAAAAACGGGTATTTCAAATACACCAGGATTAGTTCGTTTTGCTGTAAAAAATGGGTATACTTCTTAGGATGATTTAGATTAAATTAATTTAAAAAGAGGTGTTCTAACGACACCTCTTTTTTACGTATTACACTTTCAATATAACATCCTCATTTATAAGGAGACATTTTCTACCTAAAACCTATGTTTTTTAGATGATTCCGCCTACTTAATTTTAACTCAAAATTAATTAGGATGGAACAACAGGATTTTACTTACGATATAGCATTATCATTTGCTAATGAAGACTTAGCAATAGCTCAAGCAATAGCAGGAGAATTAAAAAGGTTACATATAAAGCCTTATCTATATACCGAAGAGATTACACTAACTAGTAATCTTACAGCAAATACTTGGAATGTTTACACACAAGAATCTCGTTTTGTACTAGTCGTCATTTCAAAAGACTACAAAGAAAAGAAATGGGCCAGTCTTGAGTGGGATGCTATACAGACTGTGCATCGTCCTAAAGGAATTCCATATATGATCCCATTACGTATTGATGATACAGAACTACCTGGGTTACATCCAGATATTATTTTTTCAAAATGGGAAGGAAATGCTTCGCATACAGCTATTTCTTTATTTGAGCTTATTTTCTCAAAATCAACTAAAAAGAAGATAAAAGCAAAGAAAAAAATAAAAACTAAAAATAAAGAGAAACCTAAAATAGAACCTCGATCTCATACTATAGATTTAAGAGGAGCTACTACAAACAATAATACTATTCTTAATGGTGATGGTAATATTAATTTAAGTAAAAAGGATTAATTTTTTATCTGATCTAAATAATATTAATCAATAATCTTATGGAAGAAAAAGGAAAGGACACTTTGGATAGTAATAAAATAAAAGAAGAAAATAAAGATGTTCAAGAAAAACATGTTATCGGGAAATCACTAGATAAGGAAGAAAAGGAAATCCGAGAAAAAGAAATAAAATCTAAAGAAAGAACATCTACGTTCAATGCAGAAAATGCTAATCTAGAAGGGAATAATATTCTCAATGGTGATGGAACTATAAATGTAGAAAATCATAATCATTATAATAATGAAGAAGTATTAGGGTTGCCTACTTCATTAGAATTAATTGATCCTAATGATATTAAATTTAATGTTGATAGCTGTAGTTGTCAGTATATACCACTTTTATTAGAAGAGTATTTTATCATTTTAAATTGCGCTCATGATGGTATTGCGAATAGTTTAAAACAAGCAGTTGCACAAGACAAAAAATTTGAATCCTTTTTGAAATATGAAGTGTCTTTTGATGACTACTCGCAATCTAATATATCTTACCTAATAGAGCATTGTCAGACAAGAATTATAAAAAATGAGCAAAAACTTTTACTATTTATCTATGATAGCTATAGTACTGAAACACCAAAATTATTAAGATCAATAACAAAAATAAATAACTTAGGAAGAACTAAAATTCTTAATCTATTAAGAAATAATATTTATATAATTTATTTGTCATATCATGACAATCAAAATTATTTAAATACGTCATGTTTTAATTTCTACTATATAGATGCATTTAATATTTACGCAAAAAATAGATCTTTCTCAAGAGAACGTATTCTACTGATTAAAAAGCAGCAAACTAAAGGTTTGTGGGGGAATGATAGGGAGTTGCTTGCAGATTTAGATAAATATGAATCAGAAGTTGAGGTCGAAAGTATTATCCTTAATAAGGAAAAAGAAGAGAGAGTAGATTTTAAAAGTATCATAAAAAACAAGAAACAACCTATTGCTCGCTACGTTCTTTTTGTCGCAACTTTTCTTCCAAAAATTACTCCTGATGTATTTAGGGAGTATATAAATACACTATTAAGTGACAAAACAATTCCTGTTAAGAAAAAACGATTGTACCTATCTGAAATCTGGAATGATGAGGCAGATGATATTTTAGATGATTGTCAATTGATATCTTACAATAATAACAATCAGCGAATTATAGGTTTCACCTCTACTGCTGATGCTTTATTGTGTGAGCAGCAGCTTTTTAAGTCTATAAATTTTGTAGACCAACAGGCTCGTATTCTTATAGAATCGCAACAATTATTCACTGAAAATACTTCGAAAAGAGAGTATGAAAGAATATATCTGATTATAACAAAATTATCTTCTTCTTTTAGAGCTTTTTATGGAGATGAATTGTTGAGAAAATGGCTGATTGTTATTGAAAATCAAAGGAAAAAGAGTGAAGATTTACAATTAGAGTCTAATATAATAAGACTATATAGAAAACAGATAAAAGATAAAATTAGAGAGCTTGAGAATCTTCAATACAAAGAAGATAAACTAGCAGCATTTAAATCAATAGCACCAATAAATTTAAAGTATAAGTATGATGCATTGATAAATGAATTAAAAATTACCAAGTTCTTATTTTATAAAGAAGAAAGTTATCCTAAAGATTTGGAAACCAGCGCTATTACTGAGGAGTTAAAAGTTTTAAGAGATGATCTACTAGAAAAGTTGCAAAAAATAGAAAAAGAAAAGAACAAGATATCTAATAAGGTAAATAAAAACGTTGAGTTCTTTGCTAATTTATTGTCTACAATCTATAATAAAGATAGCTCAAGAGATATTGTTTTTGATTTTTTCACAAGAGCTTTTGCAACTATTTACCGTAATTATATTGTTGTTGATGTTCTTAATAAATTTCAAGTGCAACATGTTGATTTTAATGGATTTGAATATTACAAGCAAACATTAGAAAATAACAATAAAAAAACTAATAAATACGCTTTTCAAGCTTTTATTAGTTTATTCTTAAGCCAACCTGAACATTTCTATCTTTTTGTAGAACGCATAAAGCAGTGGTTTCCAAAACAGGAGACACCTTATAAATCGTACACAAAATTAGAAAAATATACTCTA
Organism: uncultured Dokdonia sp.; assembly: GCA_937124495.1. Lineage (GTDB taxonomy): Bacteria > Bacteroidota > Bacteroidia > Flavobacteriales > Flavobacteriaceae > Dokdonia. The sequence goes on from CAKZKZ010000535.1 coordinate 12,772, forward strand.
GCAATATTATATGTGTATTTAAGTACTCAAATGAATTCTGATAAATCTAATAATAGACTTATTAATGGAAATACTCAACGAAGCTTATTTGCTATTGAAAATGGGTTTTCTAAATATATCCATTTTATTATTTATAATATATATAATCTGCATTTAGTAGACATATTAGACGAACTATTCTTTAATGGCTTTGAAGATAAAAGAATACAAGAAGATAAAATAAAATTAAAGTGCGCGGAGATTATAGAATATTGGTATCAATTATTAAAAGGCTTGATAATTAATCAAGAAAATAATAAAAGTATGCTTATTTATATTGATAGTATTCATGAGCAATTAGATAAGTCTCAAAAAAGAACTTTAATCACCCAGCTTGGGGAAATCCGGAAATTATATAATGAACGAATATCAAATACTAATAATAGTATAGATGTTTTAATATCTAAAAGTACTGATCATAAAGAAGAGAAAGAAAGAATTAAAACCAAGCGAAACAACGTAGCAGAATTCATTAACCTCGTAAAAAAATAATCATGATAAAGACATTTGAAAATATCTTAAGAATAATATCTCCAGATAATAAACATATTGATGAAGAAAATGAGCAACTTATTATTTTAGAAGACAAGACAGGAGAATTTTATTATGAAGAAAATTTATCCTTAAAGGCAAGAAAGCTCTTGGGCTATAAATTCTCTTATTATGTTGTGAATTTTAGTGAATTTGCAAAGGTTGAAAATTTGATATGTGAACTTAGTGATCCTAACAAAGGCATTACTATAAAACTAGAAATGTCTTTTGATATTAGTTGTATTAGAGGTAAGGCAACAAAAGTTATTGATTTTTTAAGAAATGCAGACGATCCACATAAAGTATTAAAGCGTTCGTTTTCAAACTGGATTCGCAAATTTGCAAAAGATCATCCTAATTTTACAGATGATTTTTTAAAACTAGATCAAGAAATTCGATTGTTTATAGAAAATCAAGCAAAACGAAAAGGGTTTACAATCAATATAACTCATTTTGCTCCAAGTTATGATAATGATCTTAATCAGAGTCTTGAACATATTGCGTTTGTACATACAACTACTTGCGAAGTGCTAGATTATCAAATTGAAGTAAAAAGTAAAATAGTAGTTAACCTAATAAATAGAAGGGTATTCTCTTGGCGTAACATAGAAGATCCTGAAAAATGGATTAAAGAAAAGACAGATACTATCATTCAAAATGAGCTTATTAATAAGTCTTTTATTCAAATTATTAAGGACTTTGATAGATTATTAAAGAATAACATCTTAAAAAAACTAGATGCAGAAGTTAAAAATATTGGTTATTCTATTCAACACATTGTTTCTGTGCCAAGTCAGGAAATCGCAGATTTTATAGATGGCTTTACTATTGAGCTTGACAATAATTTACAATATGCTACTTCTAAAACTGAAATCAAGGTTCCCTTAAGTGTTACTATAGAAGGTAAAGGAACAAAAATTGAAGGAATTAATCCAAAATATATTAAACCTAAAAAATCAATTATTGATGCTGTTCAAAAAGAAACTATACAGATTATTACTAGTATTATAAGAAATACACCGCCAGAAAACTATTACACTCAATTTGATGCACTAAGTCTAGAAATTAAAGAACGTTTAAGAGATACATATTCTTTTAATTTTAAGATGGATGCAGATGACCTTAGAATTTCTATAAGCTCTCTTCGTACTGGGTTAGAAGAGAGATATGATAAATTATTTGCTGAATACGGAAGTATAATTATTGAAAGTCAATCTCAACATACCTTTTATGAAATACGGTTTGGTATAGCAGCCGTTAGTAATTGGTTTATTTTTCATAAGAATCATATTAAATACGACAATCAGACCGCCCTTGAATACAAAGAAATAGGGGATTATATTAAGAATAATATTGAATTAGAAGTAATGCGTATTGAAAGCGCTTATATCAATAATATAGATTCAAGAAAGTTAGATGAGGGGATTATAGAGTTATTTAAGAACTCCCAATATATTATCACTGAAGAGTTTGGACTTCAATTAAAATCACCACGTTTAAAAAGAGTAAAGAAAAGTGATGATTCATCTAATCATTTTGACATACAGCTTCTTATAGAAAAGAAGAATGATATCAAGAGAGAAATGACTCAAGCTTTACTGGCAGAAGATGATGAGCTTATAGATGAATTATCAGAAAAGCTAGAGAAGATAAATCGACATACTCAGGATGTAACAAAGAATAACGCTACTTCATTATTTGGAACAGATCCTCAAGTAAAAAAGATTACAGATAATGATAACGAATCGTCCTAAAATGAATATTCCAAAGTTGCAGTCGTATGCTTCTTTAAATAAAACTGAAAAATTAAGAAGGGGAATAAAGATGCACCCAGTACAAGTAGTCAACCTAGCACCTATAAAGTTACTTGCTATATATAGATTACATAGATATACACTACTTAACCATCCACTAAAATCCTTTTTAAAATCAATACGATTAGATAAGATTTCTATAAAGCATAAACGAAGTTATATAAAACTCAATAACTCCCTAGTATTAAAGCCAATCGTTAAAATTCATAAACCATGAAATCATTATTACTATTTCTATCAAAAACAGATAAAGATGTTTATCATAAATGCCCCAGAAGCGCTAAGAATACACAATTGGCTTTTGGATTATTTGTATTACTCACAGGGATTCTAGCATTTTGTTCTGGAACGTATGCTATATTAAATATGTTTACAGATTTCGATTGGGAAACCAATGAGGTGTCTTTTAATAAACAAGGATACTTAATTGCACCTCTTTTAGGATTATTATATGCTACAATGATTATTGCTATAGATCGTGAAGTTGTAGCTGCTAAAAGTAAGGGGACAGCTTTCGTAAGACTACTGTTAGCATTGGTTATTGGGATTATTGTAGCGATACCTATCGAACTTAAACTATTAGAAGGTAAGATAGAAAAACAACTTATTACAAATTATAAAACCGAAAATCAAAATGAAACACAAGAAAAAAAGGAAGCTATTGAAGGAGTGAAAACTAGAAAAAGTGTGCTGGAAGGTGATATTGCTAAAGCTCAAAAAGAGATAAATAGATGGTCTGAAATCATGGAGCAAGAAGCTGTAGGAAAAGTTAGAAATGGAAGAACAGGAAAAGCCGGTACTGGCCCTGCATATCGAGAAGCCGAACGTAATATGAACTTACATTTAGAAAATAAAAGAATTGCACAAAAACGTTATGATGATTTTATGGATAATGAGTATAATGGAGAATTACAAAATGCTAACAAAAGATTTGAAGATCAGCAAATTGTACAACAATTTGATTTGCTTTCTAAATTTCAGGCACTTCATCAAGTTATAGAAGAAGATAAAACGGGGAGTACTAAATGGATGAGTTGGGGTATTCGTATTCTATTTATTTTATTTGAAATTATCCCAAGTTTGATTAAGTTAATGACTTCGTCTACCGAATATGATGCATTATTAGAAGCTCGAAGACGTATGAATATACAATTTGCGTATGCTAGGGCAAATGAAGCAATGTCTGAGATTAAAAGTGATATTGACCTAATTATTGAAGATGAAGATAAGATACCTTTGCCCTATATGGATGAGATACAAAAGCGTATTATGACATAAGTATTTTTGAATTTAAGCAAAAAAATGTCACAAGTCGAACTTTTTAGTTCGACTTTTTTATTTGATCAATAAAAGCCATAAAGGTCCCTTAAATTCTTTTATATATTTTTGCAAAAAAAATACATTAATATGCTCATTTATAATGAGGTAAAATCAACATATTCTAGGAATAAAAATAAAAATAAAAGTAAAAGAGAAAGCTTTGAATATTTAATACGATTAATAATTTAAATCTAAAAATATGATTAGTAATCAACTAAAAGCTACTACTGATAAATGGAGTAATTCTTTTTTAAGACCATTAATACCTCCTAAACTTTTATGAAATTCTGAAATTAAAGGGACTGAAGATGACGGAGTAAAACTAATTTATTTAAAATTCCTTTATGGCATACAGAATGGACACTACTCAACTAGACCAACTGATGGCGGAATTGGAAATATAATTAAAGATTTAAATGAAGAATCACTTTGGCTGTATTCAATGAAAAATGAATCAACCCTGAAGGATTTAGAGCTCAAAAGAAAAAAAATAGTGAAGTCATAGGAACTGGAGAAATTAAGAAATGTATTATCTGTAGAGGCCAAGGGAAGGTGAGTTGCTCGCCTTGTGGTGGTAAGATACGTTGGACTTCCAAAGGTTTTAATGGTAACAGAATTGAAAATGTTTGTTCTTGTGGAGGTGGGAAAGAATTTTGCGAAAAATGTGATGGCTTTGGAGATGTAGAAGTAGTAATTCGAACTCAAAAAGAGTATAAGCTTTTTAATACAAAAAACTCACAATACACAGGAGAAGTTCCCGAAAAGGAAATCAAAAAAATTACAGGAGATCTAATTTATGAGCAGATTTATGAATACCCATTAGATATGGTTCGTGAAATGTTAGTTGGAGGAATTGACGCAAATGAATTTAATCAATTAAATAATAAAGTACTAGATCACTTAAAACAAAGTATAGACAAACAATTAAAAGAACCTGGAGATATTGATACGAGTAAAATACATAATCAATTAGATATTCTTTTTAGTTCATTACCAAACCCAGAAAAAGAAAATAAATTCTTGAATACGAAGTTATACCAATCCGTGTCTTGGTTAGAGTTGAAAATGCGCCTGTCAAACAAATTGATTATAATTATAAACAAAAAGATTATTCTCTTTGGGTATATGGTAAAGAAAATTCTGTATAGGTGCAGAAAACACCATCAAGTTTTAATTATAAAATGATGACTCTTTTGGTTTTGTTATTAGGTCTTATAGTTATGGGGCTTTTTGTCTGATCTTCTTAGATTCTATCTATGATAGCAATATGAATTGACCTAATTATTTTCAGATGTAAATATTCGTTCCGCTTTCGCGAAAGCGGATAAAAAAAGAAACCCAATAGATAGTATAGAAGTAATAAAACGAGAGCGTAGCATAGGTGATAACGTATGGTTGATACCACAAGGTACGGAAACTTTAAAAAAATAATTAATGCAGGTTTAAGATAAATTTCACCCTCATTTTGTTTAAAATACGGATGTAAAGTTACTGTTTGCTAGTATTTAATGATTTATGTTGGTATATTTAGAGTATCATGAGGCACTGATTTTGATGTCTTCATGAACCAAAAGAGATTAAAATAAGGCTTAATATGAAAAAGTTAGTACATTTAAAAGGAGCAGAAGCGCTCACCTCCAAACAACAAAAGAAGATTACTGCAGGATTTGGTTTTTTGCCAGCTAATAGAGATTGTTGTGGGTGTGTGGTTCAAAATAACCGAGGGTTTATGGAAATCATAGAACTAAGTTGTGATCTTAGTTGTCCTGATGGCGGTCAATCTGTATCAGGATTAGGTTGCTAAATTCGGAGACATTATAAATAAAAAAATCTTTTATAGTTTTTATACTACAAAAGATAATTTGTAAAAAAAAACAAGAGCTTCAGATCTTATGATTTGGGGCTTTTTTTATGCGCTTTCGCGAAAGCTGTATAGTCAACAAACAGGAGTTTACTCTTCATTATTTTAAGGATTCTTGTCCTATACAATAGCATCGTATTACTCAGATAAAGGAGCAATGAGTAATTGTATCTTTTCTCTCATAAATTGATTAGCAATGTTAAAAATAGCTCCTAACACAATGACTATTTTTAAGGTAAACGACCATGTGTACTTTTTTTTAATCTTCCCATTTTTCTCTGAACCACCTGTCTTTTTTTCTTTAGATTTTTTCTTATCTATATGTATGATTTTATGATTAGAATTTTCATTCATATAAGTTTCATAATCAGGATATCCGATATACTTACAAAAAAAAGATACGGTCTCTGGATTTGGAGTGCTAATCGTATCTTTCTTTTCGATGTATCGTGAATAAGCCCTTTCTATGGTTTTAGGGTTTAGGGCATTTATTTCTTTTACTACCTGTTTTGCTAAAGCATATTTAGAATGCGATACACTTCCTTTTTTCGCTTTTTCAAATACTTTTTGAACAATCCTTTCAATTTGCTTGTGATTCATAGGGATAAGAAAATTATTCTCCAGACAAATACGAGGCCTTACGCCTTGCTATCGCCCGTATTTATTGATGTCTAAAACATGTCTAAAACCTGTCTGTATTCTGTCTACAATAACTTTTCAAGCTTCTATTTTCTTTGTGACAAGAAATAGTTGCTGTTATGAATTGCTAACATAACAATTGTACAAACCTACTTCTTACGGGAACCCGTAAAACAGTCTACTTAAAGACGATCGGAAAGTTACTTAGAGTAACTGTGATACGGATTTCAACTTTCCAAAAACAAGGAGAACTCATTCGTGAGTAACGGGATTCTAGAACCCGTACAGTATATCTGAGATCGTCTCGGACAGGCACTCCTTTTTCAAAATTCAAAATTTTTTAAGTGATGAAAAAGTTATTTTTAATAGCCATAGTTTTTGGTGGTGTATTTTTTACTTCGTGTGACCCTCAACCTTTATCTGAAGAGTTTAAAATTCAATCTACCGAAGGAGAAGATGGGGAAATAGGAGGAGAGGAAGAGGAAGAACAACAAGAAGAAAATGGATAATTTGTTTTCTTGCTAATATTAATGAGGATGCGGAGGTTTTTTTCGCATCCTTTTTGTATGTAGAAGAAATTAGATTTAAAAATCTAAATAAATAAAATATACCGTTTAGGGGATAACAGCTAACTTAATATAAGTTAGTATTTTAGAGGTATGAAAATAGCGCTAATTTCTACTTTTGTTTTTCTTGTTCTTTTAGCATTGAGTTGCGATAACCCAAAATATTCTGAGGATACCATGGTATCTACAGAAGAAAATCTTTTATTTCAAAAAAGTAAAAATAAAGAGTTAGACCTTCATGAGCGTTTAGCTGCCATAGACTCCTTTCTCATAATGTCTAGAGCTTCGGCAGATACATTAAATATCTTAAAAGGATTGGGTCAAAAAACATATCTTTTAGGAGTTGGTGAAAAATATGATATAGCGATTTCATCTAGTCACGAGTTATTGACTATAGCCGAGGCTAATAAAAACTCAAGACACATTAGGATAGGCTATGATAAAATTTCTAGATATTATAGTAAAATTGAAGAGTATGATATGTCTATTTTTTATGCAGAAAAATTAGTAGAGTTTTCTAAAAAAGACAAAGATAGTAGTGCTCTTGCTAAAGCATATTTTAGAATAGGTACTTATAAACAAAAGCAACACAAACTATCTGAATCCTTTAGATACTTTAATGATGCATTTCTGATTAGAAGATCAAAAAAGGATAGTGTAAGAGCAATGAAGACATTATTACAAATGGCTCGAATTCAAAAAAAATTAAGCGATTACAGAGCAAGTCAAGTGACAGCTATTGATGGATTGGAATTTTTAAATGCATCTTCAAAAATAGAAGACATTGTAGGAATCTATCAAAATATTTCTGTGACAAATAGAGAGTTGGAAGATTACGAAGAAGCATTAAACTTTAATGGAAAGGCTTTAGATATAGAAACTAGGGATGAATATATTCTAACATTAAAAAATACACAAGCAAACATATTTTCTGATCTAGGAGAATATAAAAAAGCAGAAAATATTTTGAGAAGCCTTCTTTCTGATTCTCTTTTGATAAGTAATAAAAAAGAACGGGCTCGAATTTCTAGTAATTTAGGATATGTGAAATGGTTGGAAAATGAGACGAACAATGAATCTGAAGAATTATTACTATCAGGATTAAAACTTCGAGAAGAGGAAAAAGATATTTCAGGACTGATCGCTAGTTATACACACTTAACAAAATACTATACAAATATAAATAAGGAGTTAGCATTAGCATATGCAGAAAAAATATATAAAAATGCAAAGCGCTTAAATAATCGAATACAGATTATAGAGAGTATACGCATGATTTCTTTATTAAAAAACGAACTCGGACAGTTTATATCAAATGAATTGACTATCGAACAGTCTAATGTTTATAAATATATCCAAAAGGCAAATAATGAAACAGAAAAGATATATGCTGATACAAAGTTTCAGAATACTCAACTTATAGAACAAAAACTACAAAGCGATGAAGAGAAGAAACGTCAAAAGTTAATATTTATAGGAATAGGCTTACTTCTATTAATATCTGCTGCTTTTTTATTCTTTCTTTTGAAATTAAAACATAAGAGAGAAAAAGCAAGAGAAGTCATTAAAGAAACCTACCAAACAGAAAGAAGACTTTCCAAAAAAGTACATGACGAGTTAGCCAATGATTTGTCTGACACCTTAAACTTAATAGATAGTCAGAAAGCGATTCCGAATGATATAAAAGAACAACTAGTTAACAAAATAGATGACCTGTATGATCGTACTCGTGATATTTCTGCAGAGATCGATGGTTTTGATAGTAAAGATTTTGCTAGGAGTCTCAAGTTTTTAATTACACAGCACAATACAGAGGGGGTTAAAGTGATTACTAATGTCACGTCTGGAATTAATTGGGATACCATATCAGATCATAAAAAAATAAATATCTATAGAAGTCTTCAAGAGTTGCTGGTCAATATGAAAAAGTACAGTAAAGCGACAGAGGTAACAGTGATTTTTAAATCAGAAGGGAAAAGACATTTTATAAACTATACTGATAACGGAGTTGGTGTGATTCTTAAGGATGTTCGAAAAAGAGGACTCCAAAATGTGGAAACCCGTATAAAAAACATTCAAGGGAGTATTACTTTTAAGACATCGAAAGGAAAGGGTTTTAAAGCTCACCTTTATTTTTAAAATTTAATACCCCCTTCTTATGTTTAAAAAAGTATTAATTGCCGAAGACCAAGACACCACTCACAGAGGAGTGGAAAGTATTTTAAAAGAGATTGTTGACACTGTTCAAAAAACGAAGTATTGTGATGATGCACTCATAAAAATAAAAGCATCCGTACAAGAAAATAATCCATTTGAATTGTTAATCACAGATCTTCAATTTGATGAAGATCACAGAGATCGTGATATTACTATTGGTGAAGATCTCATACTGCAAGCAAAAAAAGAGATTCCTGACTTGAAAATTATTGTCTTTTCTGTAGAGAAAGGAATCGGGAGAATTAAAAAATTGTTTGAAGAGTATGGTATCAATGCCTTTGTAGCAAAGGGCAGAGATGAGTCTTTACACATCAAAAAAGCCTTGAAAGCGGTGAGTGCTCAAAAATCATATTGTACGCCAAGAATCAAACAACTTCTCAGAAGCGTAGACGATATTGATGAGATAGATAAAAATGATATTAAAATATTAAACTTTCTTTCTAGAGGCCTCTCTCAAAAACAAATTTCGGAGACGCTTATTCCACCTTGCAGCCTTAGCCGCGTTGAAAAAAACATAGGCAGATTAAAAGTACTTTTGGATGCAAAAAATCCGGTGCAACTTATTTCGTTAGCAAAAGATAGAGGAATTATATAAGACGATACATGTCTTATACGCTTTCGCGAAAGCGAACCCAATCTACTTTATATTTTAATGATGCATTTACCGTTATAAAATGTGTTAGTTATATATGTTTACGTAATCTTTAAAAGTAATTATGCTGCCATAGGAAGAGTTTCTGGTTGTAAAATCATGACTTGTTGTGGAACTTCTGGAGTTACTTTTTGTATAGTAAGAAGTGGATAAATAGTATAAGACACCCAAATCTGTACTAACTTAACTGGAATCTGGATCGCATCTTTCATTCCTAATTTAGAATCGTCTACATGAACCCAACGTTGTAATGGTTGCTCGTACATTTTGGTCATAATTTCTTTAGATCCGAAGTGTTTCTTAAGACGTATGAAAATTTCTACATCAAATAACCATCTTGTTAAAAATGCTTTATCATATGCTAAAGGAATGGCACTTCTTCTAAATACTTTTGCACCACATTGTGTGTCTTCGATAGGTAAGCCAAGAATCATAAAAACAATCATTTTGATGATTTTGGAAAATAGATTTCTCATGACATTTCTTTCTATCTGCCCATCACCTTTCCCCCTTGATCCATATACGAGCATAAGATCACCGTTTTTGTGCAAGGTATTGGTTAGACTTTTAAAATCATCAAAGTCTGTGGAGAGATCGGCATCTATAAAACCAATGTATTCGATGTCTTTTCGATTAAATAAATATCTAGAGCCATATCTTACGGCAGATGCTTTTCCTGCATTTTTCTTAATATCTACAATACTTACTCTAGATCTAGCACTTTTTTGTATTGTCTCTAATACTTCTACTGTATTGTCTTTACTGCCATCATTTACAAAGCATAAATGATAGTCTTCATGTGTGGTGATAAAGTTAATGAAAGCGTCTACAGGTAAACGTTTTGCTTCATTGTAACAAGGGATTATAATTCCAGTTTTCATGATATATTTATTTTGATTTCTTTATCAAAAGTACTTGGCTGTTGCCTCCTTTTTGGAGTATATTCGACGGATGACGCTTTTGTATAGGTGAATGAGAAAAAGGCATAGATCACTATTTCTTTCAGAAAGGGAAGTTTGTTATATCTTTAAATTTCAAAAGAATAGCGTACGAGTACATGAAAGAAAGCACCAATAAATATTTGTTAATAGCCCTACTTATAGGACTTGCATTTCATGGTACATCTATATTTTTTACACTCGAATCAACCTATGACGCATTGATACATGTGTTCTTTGCAGATCATTACGCAAATAGTTGGTTTGAACCATGGAATTACAAATGGTATACAGGATTTACGGTAACAAGCTATCCTCCGTTGGTACATCAATCTATTGGAATATTATCTTTATTAGGAGGATTGAAATTTGGTTTATTTACGATTGCCATTGTAAGTATCATTCTTTTTATAACGGGTGTATATAGGTTCTCGTTACTGATTACTTCCAATAGAACCGTTGCAGGATATGCAGCAATACTCGCTGTATTTTCTTCCTCTTTTGTAGAAACATTGCATATTTTTGGGCAGCTACCTAGTATTATAGGCATCGCGGTACTCATGCATGCACTGCCAGAAATATACCTGTGGTTAAAAACAGGGAAATACCGCTATCTATTTACATCATTATCATTAATAGCAGTAACAGTCACATCACACCATGTAACTCCTATCTTTGGAATGATATTCTTTATTTTTCCATTAATAGGTATGGTGATTATAGATGTGTCGAGAGAACAGGTGACCACAATAAAAGCAGTTACTTTCAAAATTTTCATATACAGTTTTTTGAAATTGTTTAAGCGGATTGTTGGTTTTGGGATGTTATCGCTAGTTATTATTATAGGTTGTATTCTTCCATACTGGATCAATTCGAAAAATAATCCAATTACACAAGTGCCTATTCCTCATGGGTCTCGAGATAGTTTTTTAGAAATTACTTCGTCTGGATTGGTTTTCTTTTTAATTCCTTGGGGAATATTATTGATTGTTTTGCCCTATATCTTTTATAGATACTATAGTAAACGGTATTTGTTTTTTGGACTTTCCATTACACTACTTTTCATATTAGGAACAGGGGGAACAACTCCTATTCCTAGAATGATGTTAGGAGAAACAGCTTTTAATATTTTGACGTTGGACAGATTTACACTGTGGGCGAGTATCATGGCATTGCCTATTTTTGGGGAGTTTGTATACCGATTTTCTGAAGGTGATTTAAAACAACGTATTCAATTAAAGTTTGGAGCGATATATCATCGTATTATTGGAGGTGTCTTGGCAGGATTATTTATTTTCATGACTATTTTCACTATCAGTTTAGGGTATTTTAGACCTTCACAGCCTCAAAAAATAAAGATGCTGCCTATTGTGAATTTCCTTAATCAGGATGATCATGATCAATGGCGATTTTTAACATTGGGATTTGGAGATCAAATGGCTTGGTTATCTGCTCAAACCAATGCACTTTCTGTAGATGGTAATTATCATTCTGCACGGCGTTTACCAGAATTAACCACAAGGCCTATTGAACGTTTAGAAAATTCAAAATATAAAGGTGTGGCAGGAATAGGCTCTTTGCAGCAGTTTTTGACAACACCAGAAAAATATAACCTTAAGTATATATTTTCTAATGATAAGTTTTATGATCCTGTATTATACTTCTGTGGATGGCAACGTTTACGGCAGTTAGAAAATGGAATTATGGTATGGGAACGCCTCAATATACAACCTATTCCAGCTGTTTTGCCTAAAGATAACATTGCTCAGTGGCAAAAAATACTCTGGGGGATTATGCCCTTTTTAACGGTCATTATAGCATTTATCCTCAACATTCAAATGTTATGGATTCGGATGTTAAAGACAAAAACAAAACCGATTCCTGCGTATTTAAATTTCAGGAATACATATACATTATTTCCAAAAAATCTACTCAGGGTAACGCATATTTGGTCTATTGTTTTAGGTGGATTGGTATGTTATGAAGTATATTTATTTTATATCAAAAATGATTCGCAACGAACTCCAGAAAATGCCATTATTGCCTATTATGATGCTTTGGATTTTAAAGAATTTGAAAAGGCATATTCTTTAGTAGATGCAAAAGAAAATCTGTCAATAGCACAGTATATGTTAGAGATTTCTGTCACAGATGGACTATTGAGTTCGTATGCCAAATTAGACCATATAGAGACTGTCATCATAGAGAATAGTGATACGTTGGTTACTGCCAAAGTCATCACTAATTGGATTACACCACTGGAAAAAATACATCAAGAAGATCACAGGACATTAGTAAAGCATAACGGAAAATGGTTTATACAACATCAGGATTTGAACACGGATATTCCTCCAGACCAATTATATGCGTCTAATAGAACACGATATTTTAATCAAGGAAGAAGACGTGTCACTACAGAACAAACACATCATGAAGATGTTTTAAAACAACCTGTTTTAGAAATACTATCTGCAAAACTAGTACAGTATGATACCCATTTTGCGATTGTAGGAGAAGTGCAAAATTTAGAAAGCGTTCCAGCAGATGTTGTACTAAAAGGAACACTATATAATGATGCAAATAAAGAATTAGCCACCTACAATGCAAAAGATTATGTGAAGCATAAATTAATGCCTAAAGAGATCAGTTCTTTTAGAATTGACTTTGAAGGTATTGCTTGGTCTAGAACAAAAGATTCGATTCCTAAAGCATTTAATCCTGATGAGTTCACTCCAGTTGAGTTTGAAGAACAACCCACAAAGTTTAATTTACAAGCAGCGGGTAATGTATCTGGATCAGATTTATATAAAGAGGTATCACTAAGTGCTATTTCTATTGGTGAGAAAAAGATTACTGGAAATGTGTTTAATAGTGGAATAGAAGAAGTTACAGTCCCTCAACTTTTGGTGACCTATTATGATAAAGATAAAACCTTACTTTGGGTAGATCATGTATTTATAAAAGAAGGAATTAGACAACAACGCCAACAAAAATTTGAGTATACTCTTTTAAAGGAAGGAACCATACGTATTGTAAATGATTCTATGGAAAATATTTTTGTAAATGGTTTACCTAATGAAGGAATTTCTAATAAAATAGTTCCCGATAGAATTGAAAATCATGCCGCCACAGAGTTACAAAAAATTGAACACCCCAATTATGCGTATATTAAAATTGAAATGAACTCCTATATCGGAAACCCTAAGTAATGAAGCATACCCAAATATATATATACGTGATGCTGTGGTTATTTGTATCTACTATTGCTATTGGACAAGATAGTAACCAAGATGGTACAATAACCTTACTTACTACACAAAGGGGTTTTGAAGTAGGGAGCGATATTGTAGTTCAATTTTCTTCCTCAGATGAGGTGTCACCTTTACTGTATTGTTCTAATAGTTATAGTACCATACTCATTCCACCTAGTGTAGAAAATGAAATACTCAGTTATAAAATCCCTGATTTCATTACTAATAAATCAGGAATAATTAACTGGAAATTGGCCGATTATGCTACTATTTCAGGTTCATTTAGGATGCACTCAAAAAAAGAAGTAGCTACGATGGAGACGTATATTGGGCCGCCGACGATAGAAGCTGGAGGCACCGATTATACGATGCTCGTGGTGATTCCTACAGATTCGTTGGATAACCCGTTGCCAGAAAATACAGCATTGACAACGGCGTATCAATTTTTAAACACTCAAAAAGAAGAAGATATTGTCACGAATAACATCATAGCTTATAAAAATATATACTCTGAAAAGAAAAGTGGCCGATTATTTATCTCTTCCGAATGTTTAGACATACATTCAACAGAGTATACGATTGATGTACTTCCAGCCATACCGACAGATTTTACCATTTCGGTAGATCGATCTCATAATTATGCGGATGGGAACCAAATCACTTCCTTTTATACTTCTATACTAAGAGACACTCACAACAACATTGTAAGTGACGGAACCTTTGTTACTTTTTTTATAAGGAATAAGGATGGAAATATCTTAAAATCCTCAGGAACTACTGTACAAGGAATTGCAACGTCTAAGATGATTCATCCAGATCACGAAGATCGATGGGTTGTCAAGGCATACGTACAAGGGATGGCAGAAAGTGAATCTATCACTGTAGACTATCAGCAAGTTGTTAAAGATGTTGAGATTGCTTTCGCGAAAGCGAATAGAGAAATTAAAGTAGGTCCATTACAAAGTTTTATGGGACAAATGATCCCTGACGGATTTCAAGTGTCTCTGGAGGTATATAAAAATGAGAGCTTATTGAAAACATATACTAAGACGTCTAAAGGTGGGTTTGTCTCTTTTAATGTAAAGAAAGACATTTTTAAAAATGACACCTACACTTTGAAGATAAAGACAGCTGGCTTAGAAAAAAACTACCCAAACATAAAGCTATGGTAAAGATGAACAAGAATCTTCTTAGAAGTGCTCTGATAGTCTCTTATGTTATCATCATTGCGGTTATTGTAGGTGGTGTTAGCTCTTTGTTTAGCTATTTAAATACAGGAGCCGACAGATCTTCTATATTACATACAGAAATCCAAAAAATAGATCAATATATACCTACAGTGATTTGGGCACCTTTAGATAATGAAGGACGACCCATGGACGACCAAACATTAGGAAGGCTTGAAAATAATTATCTAGATGCATGGTATATAAAACAAGTGGCGTATAAAGCGAACGCAACTGAAGGAATCGAAGATTATTATACAGAAAGTGCTCGAAAAAATGTGTATGAAACCATTACATATAATGCAATAGCAGGTATTACTATAGAAGGAACAACACTAGAGCATCATCCTACGCTGGATTTCTTTAGTGAAGATGGGCAATTGGCAGTACTAACCGATCGTGATGTTGTGGAGTATAAACGTATGTATAAAGACAATGTATTTGTTTTAGAAACCAAAGAGATTTCCACTTATAAGGTGATGTTCTTACTAGAAGATGGTTTTTGGCGTATTAGACATATTATCAAAGAAAATACAAAACCATATATTGAAAAAGAGGATGCTAAGACGTTGAAAGAAGTAGCGGTAAAAGGTATCAATTATTATCCTCAGGCCACTCCTTGGGATATGTTTGGAGATGGTTTTGATACAGAAATAATTTCAAACGATTTTAAAATTATACAAGAAGCAGGACTGCAAAGCATTCGCATATTTGTTCAATATGATGATTTTGGAAAAGCGAATGTACAGGATGATAAGCTTAAGAAGCTAGAAGAAACCCTTGACATTGCCAAGCAACATAATTTAAAAGTAATGATCACGCTTTTTGATTTTTATGGAGAGTATTCCGTATTAGATTGGACGTTGAATAGACGTCACGCACAAACTATCGTTTCCAGACTAAAAGACTATGCCGCTTTGTATGCCTGGGATATTAAAAATGAGCCTAACCTAGATTTTGAATCTCGTGGAGAAGAACAGGTGATTGCCTGGTTAGATATGATGGTAAATTTTGTGAAATCCACAGATGGACAACATCCCGTAACGATCGGATGGTCCAATGCAGAAAGTGCTTTTATTCTTAATGATCAAGTAGACTTTGTGTCCTTTCATTTTTATGAAGATCTTGATACCTTAGAAGAAGTATATAGTTCTTTAAAAAAGCAAATACCTCAAAAATCTATAGTGATGAGTGAGTTTGGTGTATCGTCTTATAAAGGACTTTGGAATCCATTGGGGAATTCAGAAAAAGAGCAAGCGTCGTATCATAAAGAAGCACAAGAGATGATCGCAAAAAACAAAATCTCTTTTATGTCTTGGACCTTATACGACTTTGTAGAAATACCAAAGGAAGTCGTAGGGAGACTTCCGTGGCGGAAAAACAATCAAAAATACTTCGGGTTTATTGATGAAAAAGGGGATGAAAAACCAGCATTCCAATATATTTCTAAGCAGTAATAGCGGTCGATTTTACTCATTATATATTTTGAAATAAATGGAATAAAGAGGAGTTGAAATTTTTATTTTTTACCTCAATCCTAAAGGAAGAACTAAAAATTTCAGAGATGATTCTCTTTAGGGCTAGGGAAAAAACCGATGAAATTAGCTTAAAATGCACATAGAGTTGATTTCAATTGTAACTAAGTTTTCTAAAATACCGAGAGAGTTTAGGGGGAAACTCTCTCGGTGAAAAAACAATCAAAAAATAAGTTGGGGTATTGGTAAATAGGGGTGAAAGTGGTTGTTCAGGTATGCTTTAAATAATAACGTTTGTTTTGTGTTTTAAATAGCAACTAATCTTTTAAAAATACCTGAGGAATTTAGGGGGAAACTCCTCAGGTGAAAAAACAATCAAAAAATAAGTTGGGGTATTGGTAATTAGGGGTGAAAGCGAGTGTTCAAAATGTATTTTTAAGTCATAGTATCCGTTTTATTTTACATCGTATATGCGTTTTCTGAAGTGCCAAGGAAGTCTAGGGAAACTCCCCCGGCGAAAAATAATCAGAAACAATTTGGGGCATTCATACATAGGGGTGAAAGCGGGTGTTCAATTATATTTCTAAACAATAGAAGGCTCTTTTTGAGTCACTATTGTATGTTTTCTTTTTTGAATAATAGTATTAAATGTATCTACATACATATCAGCTATTCTTTCCATAGGGAATGCGATAGAAGCCTTATAATTAAGTTGGCCTAATTCAATTCTATATGCATCATTTGTAATAATAGTTTCAATAGCTTGTGCTAAGCTCTGTACACTTTCTGGTGCAAAAAATTCGCCTCGATATCCTTCATCTTTTACTAAGAGGGCTAAGTCTCCTAAGTCTGGAAGTACTACAGCCTTACCATAACTCCCTGCTTGATGTAATACACCAGAACTTCCCGTGGTTGCTGTGTATGGAAAGACAACAACAGCACTTTCTTTAAACAAAGAAGGTACTTCTTCTTCTTCAACATAGCCTGTAAAACGAACTTGGTCTAAATGTTTATATTTTTCTGCTACACTTGCTAAATAACCAGGGACATTAGGATTATCTGTTCCAGCAATGACCACTTCTAGATCTAATCCAGAAGATTGTTTTACCATCTCGACAGCTTCAATGAGAGATTCTACTTTTTTATAAGTCCCAAACTTTCCAAAGGTCATAATCTGTAACGAACCTTCTGGAATGGTGTATTCTGGGGTTTGGTTGGATACTTCAAACGTTCCGTGGGGGATTAATTGTACGTTAGAAACGTTATATTTTTCTTCAAGAACATCTACATATTTTTGCATCGTTACCGCAACAACATCAGCTTGAAGGATCAATCTAGTAATCATAGATCCAATAAAACCGTATGCTTTCTGGAGTAACTTATTAGAAGTGAATCCTGCAGATGCAAGATCTACTTCTTCCATAATGTTATGTAGTAATACAACATTAGGAATTTTTCTCAATTTGCATACAAGGGGTAATAATAAGCCCAAAGTTGCTGCTACTTTTTTGTCTCCAAACTTCATAAACTGCAAGTTGAATAAGACTACATCGGGTTGTACACTTTTTATAGCACTACTTACACTTGAAATAGTACGGTAGCTATTAAAAGACCAACATTCTCTCACCGACACTTTACAGCCATATTCTATAAACGAAGTTGGTTTTTTTCCTTCCGTTGTATCTGTAAGTAATACAATCTCAGTGATCGCCTCTTTTTGTCTAAATTGCTTCACAAGATGAAAAGCATATTCGTTTAAGGTGACTTTACTAGGAGGATATGCGGTGACGATGGCAAGTTTCATGGGTGTTGTTTTTTATGATTATATCACAGGTCGGTGAATTGAATTTGAATAGTAGATAGAGGCAATAGTATATCGTTAGTGTATGATGATTTAGGTCTAATTTTATGCTGCTTTATGATAGGTGAAGTCATAATAGATCTCCTTGCATCCATAACCAGTTACTGAAAATTCTTTTTGGTTTTGTAGTGCATTTGTATGTAATGTCTTAATAGCTTCTACACCTATTTTATCAATCTCTTTTACGTTATCAATATTAATGGTCACCTCTTCATTTTTTCTAAGGATATGTGTAAAATGTGTTAGAAAAGAATTTGAAGTTGTTGTATTTATTTTTCCAGTGATGTAAAATGTTCCGTTGCATTCTAAAATTTGTAAAGCCATGATTGTTATTTTTTAATTGTTATTGTTTGTTTCTGGTGTAAATATCGTGTAGTTGTCTCATTTTTAACACCATATCTCGACGGACTGCTATTTACTGTAGATGAATGGAATATTGGTTTCGATATAATGGTTTTTTGACTGTGTACGCTTTCGCGAAAGCGTATGATAAATTTTGATAATCAGGATGATAGATGATGTATAATGAATTTTGGCAGTCACTAGCGTATATGTAATTGAACAATTTCCTTTCTAAAGATTATATTCATGCGAACACTTTTTATGTGCTTATATTTATATTGAAATAATGAGAAGGTATTTGTCTAATAGCTAACGACTATTAGCTAAAGGCAAGAATGATGCATTAGTGTGTTTATTCTATAATGATTTGTTACGAGCATATTTGTTTTTGCCTGCATCAAAAAAGAAGAAAGCAATTTGAGTAGCGAGTAACAAAACCATTGCAGCTATTTGCATGTGTACTACTTGTACTAAACTGTCATGAAAGAAAATAACCAATCCCATCTGAAGCATTCCAAAAACGCCAGAGATCACAACAGGGACGTATTTATCTAATGATAAATAATAGTAGGCAAAAATATTTGCGATGGCAAACAAGCCAGTTGCTAGCGCATATTTCCATAAAAGAGGAGCGATTTCTAAGTATTGCTCACCAAATAATAATTGGATAGCCATTTCTGGAAAAACAGCAGTTGCACCAATAATTAAAAGAGAGATGCACGCAATATATCCTACATACTTAAATAAGATAGGTGCCGTTGCTTTTCCTTCTTTTTTCAGTTGTACAACGGTAGGAAGTAATAACATCACAAACATCCAAGCGATAAAATAAACAATCCGACCTATAAGGGCTAAAGCAGCATACAAACCCGCATCCCATGACTCAAAAAAGTGCTTTACCAATAAGATGTCACTATTATTAATAATGATTTGGGTGAATTCATAAAAAGCGGTGATGATAAAAAAGCGACGTATTTGTTTGGTCTCCTTTGCATAGGTTATGCCCAACCCTTTGAAGGATAATTTTTTAAATTTAAAAGGAATGAGTCCAAAACCAAAAGAGAGTAAAATCCCGATAGCAATGACAATAGAGGATTTGATGTCAAAGAGTACAATCAATCCTAGTGTGATGACCAAACGACTCAACATTTCTAATTGATAGGTAATAGAAAGCATCTTAAATTGCTTTTTCCCTTGAAAAACACCTCTATTGACACTCATCATAAAATACAAAGGAATCCCAATACCAAAGACCATAAACATGCCTGAAGAAGAGGTGTGAAAAAGCGCTTGTAACTGATTAGCAAAAACAATAGTTAATAGACCGGTTATCACTCCAATGAGGATTCCGTAGGTATGCATATTTGAGACAAACTTCGAGAGAAGACTATCATTAAATGTCACTGAAAATTTTGCAGTCGCTAGTTGAAATGTCATCGCTACAAATGATAAAACCAATAAAAAAGTGATCAGTACAGCAGCATCAGAAAACTGTTCAGGTCCTAATAAACGACCAAGAATGAGATTGTACGCATAATTTCCTCCGTTTACGATAAGGACACTGACCATAAATACCTGTTCTTGGGTGAGGGTGTATGTCCGTTTTTTACTAATACTAATCATATCTATATTGATTTTAAGGTGTGTGTCGTTTATGCTATCTGGTAATATCTAAACTCTTCATAGATGTCTTTACATCCATGTCCTATTATAGAAAATTGCTTATTTTCTTTTTGTGCACTACTATAGATTGTTTTAAAAGCAGTGACCCCACTTCTATCAATTTCTCTTACTTGATCTATATTTATCGTCACCTCTTTTGTGTTTTTAAACACGCGTTCAATATGAGTAATTAAAGGGCTTGTGTTTGTTAGATTTAATATTCCTTTAAGGTAAAGTGTTCCGTTGCATTCTAAAATTTGTAAGGACATAATGTGTGTTTTTTTTAGTGGTTATTGTTTTAAATCTGATGTAAATATCGTTTAGGTTTCTTTGTATCCCGTTTACATTTCGACGAGTGACCATTTACTGTAGATGAATGATGGAGCATCCTTGCTTAACTTGCATATAACTTAAAACATCACCATGAAACTTAATTATATTATATTAGTAATCATTGTTTTACAATCCTTTTTGGGATTTTCTCAAGACATGAAGGAAGGCTTCACATATTTGGAAACAGGAAAGTATAAAGAAGCAGTAACCTACTTTGAATCTGTATTAGAAACCTATCCTGAAAACAAAACTGCCAGGTTATGTTATGGACGTGCTGTAGGTCTTCAAGGGGATGCCAAAAAAGCCGTTGCTATTTTTGAAACCTTACTAAAGGAGTATCCACAAGATTTTGAAATACAACTTAATTATGCCGAGTCTTTATTATGGGATAAAAAATATACGGAAGCAAAATCTTATTATGAGACACTTCTAAAAAAGGATGACAAAAGCTTTCCAACCTTATTAGGATATGCCAATACACTTTCCAATCTTAAGATATATGATACGGCATTAGAATATGTAAATAAAGCATTAATAGTGTCTCCTGGAAATGCAAATGCATTGGTGTCAAAAAAATACATATACTTAGGATATGCAAATCAATATGTGCAATCTCAGGAGTATGATACCGCATTAGGATTATTGCAAAAAAATATAACTGCCAATCCATCAGATAAAGAGACACTTCTTAATATTGCTAATGTGCATTTGATTACTTCCGCTTTCGCGAAAGCAAAAACAACCTACCAAACGATTGAAAAAAATGACAGCATCGTTGCATTGAATGGTCTCTCATTAGTATCGCATTTAGAAGGAAAAGACAAAGAAGCTTTACGCATAAGCAAGAAAGCAATGACACTTCTTAAAAATGAAACAGATGAAGCATTACGTAATCAGACTGTAGAACGTTTCGCGCAAGCGTTATTATGGAATAAAAAATATAAGAACGCAGGGCAAGTAATAGATAGTTTAACTCAAACATATCCTGATAAGAACTGGGTGCGTTCTTTACGAGCAACACAAGATGTATATAAAGGAGATTTCAAAAGTGCGTTGGTACAGTATGATTCGATTTTAAAGAAAGATAGCCTGTCTTTTGATGGGAACCTTGGAAAAGCAAATGCACAGAAAGCATTAGGATTGTATACTGAGGCGTATGCTTCGGCAGCGCAAGCATATACTATTTTTGGAAAGCAGAAGGATGTGATGACATTTACAAAAACGCTTGATAAGCAGTTTACACCTTTTGTAGAAACAAGAACTTCGTACAGCTTTGATAATGGCGATAATGAAGCGACAACATTTTTAGCCAATGCAGTTTTGCCAGTATCTACAAAACTAAAATTTCACGGATCTTATCAATATAGAGATGCACAAAAGAAGGTGACCAATAGTGA